>CAYXQF010000015.1:0-29471 GCA_964466625.1 uncultured Lachnospiraceae bacterium
GACCGCCTCGTTATGACCGCTTCGATAACCCTCCGTAGGTTATCTTTTGCGAAATGCTCTGCATTTTGGAGAGAATTTCGCGAGAGAACTATGAAATTTTTGTGTTTTAGAAAATGCCGAAAACCCTTATCATACAAGGATTTTTGAGGGGACAAAGAGGACTGCTACGGGCGGGTTTTCAAGACCGCCTCGTTATGACCGCTTCGATAACCCTCCGTATACAAAAAGGAAGCCATCAAATGATGACTTCCTTATGATAACACATTTTTGAAAAATTGTCAACATCAAACGCGAAAAATCAAAGCAAATCGGCTTTTTTCATGACTTCGGGGAATGTGCGATAATCATCGATGGTGACGAAACGGATCTCAGATTGATAAACCGATTCATCATTGCCACCGGGACCATAGTCATCACCGACAAAAGCAACTTCATCAAGACCGATACCATTTTCCTCACAATATTTTTTCAACGCATAATATTTGTTGAACGGACGAGGTGCCATATCAAAAGAAGAGGAACCACCGACAAACACATTATATTCTGAGAAAGTTTCACAAACTTCCGCATAGATCGCACGGCGTTTGGAACGATCGGGGTCAAATGCCAATTTTTCGGGATTCTGTGCGGCAGTACCGAGAATCGCGAATGTTACACAACCGGAATCATGATATTGCACGCTGTCACCGACGTAAGAAGTGAAGCCATATTTTTCGCGACACATCTTCACACGTGCTTCCACGCTTTCTCTGTCACAAGGTAAAACGTTATTTTCCACGATATCAATGGTCTTGGTTTCAGGATTATATTTACCAACCTGAAGACCGTAGTTACCAACGATATCGATTGGAAAACCGCCAAGCTGATTGAAAATTCTCATGCACGCACCTGCACCAGCCATCAAAAGTTTATACTTCTTGGAAAGCTCGGTAAGTGCTGCCAAATTTTCAGGCTCGATCAGCGTTTTATGCTGTGTAAGCGTACCGTCAAGGTCAAAAGCGATCAATTTAATCATAAATTTTATCCTTATTTCTTAAAAGCAAAGAGCTTTTATTTGCTTGTAATCGCGCGAGGTTCCGTCATTGCGCGTGCATCGAGAAGTTCTTCGAGTTCTTCTTCTGTCATGATGCCGTCGCGAAGAATGATCTCACGAACGGAAGCACCGGTCTTAAGAGATTCTTTTGCGATGGTAGCAGAACGCTGATAACCGATATAAGGAGCCATAGCGGTAACGATACCGGTGCTCTTTTCCACGTTTTCAAGGCATTTCTTTTTGTTTGCCTGGATACCGATGATACAGTTTTCAACAAAAGTATCAACAGCAGCAGTAAGTGCAGTAATGGATTCGAAAAGCTGATAGAAAAGAACAGGTTCAAATGCATTGAGTTCCATCTGACCGGCTTCTGCACACATGGTAATGGTTGTATCGTGGCCAATAACAAGGAATGCAGCCTGGTTCACAACTTCAGGGATAACGGGATTAATCTTACCGGGCATGATGGAAGAACCGTTCTGCTTCGGAGGAAGGTTAATTTCACCGATACCTGTGCGAGGACCACTGGACATAAGTCTGAGGTCATTCGCGATCTTGGAAAGGTTAACCGCACAAGTCTTGAGTGCGGAAGAAACAGCAACGTAACCGTCAAGATTCTGTGTTGCATCAATCAGATCATCAGCTTTTACAAGTTCATAACCTGCAACACCGGAAAGAACCTTTGCGATTTCTGCAAGGTACTGCGGATCAACGTTGATGGAAGTACCGATCGCACTACCACCCATGTTGATGGTGTGCATCTCCTGTTCAGCATACTGAATTCTTCTGATATCACGACGGATAACAGCAGCATATGCCGCAAATTCCTGGCCCAGACGAACAGGAACAGCGTCCTGGAGCTGAGTTCTACCCATCTTAACGATGCCGTCAAATTCCTTCGCTTTTCCATCGAGAGCAAGTGTCAAAGTATGTAAGCTGACGAGAAGAGGCTGAATGAGGTCAATAACCGTCATTTTACCTGCAGTAGGAATTACGTCATTGGTAGACTGTGCATAGTTTACGTGGTCATTGGGGTGACAAACGGTGTAATCACCTTTGGTGCCGCCAAGAATTTCGATCGCACGGTTTGCGATAACTTCGTTTGCGTTCATATTTGCAGTTGTGCCTGCGCCACCCTGGATCGCATCACAGATGAAAGAATCTTCCAGTGCGCCTTCCATGATCTCATCACAAGCCGCAACGATCGCGTTTGCGATCTTCATATCAAATGCACCGATGTGACCGTTTACAATTGCGGTCGCTTTTTTAATTTTTGCCATGTTACGAATGAAAAGGGGGTGCAAGCCTGTTCCTGTAATCTGAAAGTTGCGTGCGCCACGCAAGGACTGTACGCCATAGTACGCGTCCGCGGGGACTTCGAGTTCGCCTACAGAGTCATGTTCAAGTCTGAATTTTTCGCTCATAAATCTAATCCTCCATGCTTTTTGGGCAGTATTTTCCATTGTTTATAATATAATTTTACCACATAATGATAGTCGTTGGCAAGAGTTTTGTAAATATCTTTTTCAAAAATACGAAAAAGAAAAAAACATTTGAATTTTTTCTTTTGAAAAAACGCAAATTCTCTTGATTTTTTTCGAAAAATAATGTAAAACTATATATATACCGAATTTGAAAATGTTTTTCATCTTCTTTTCAAAAAAATCATATTTTCAAAATTCAAATATATTGCGGAGGTTAAACGGCCATGAAAACTACACTTGATAAAACTGATATTGAAATCTTAAAGATCTTAAAAGAAAACGCCCGTACCCCCATCAAAAACATTGCCAGCCGTGTCTTCATTTCCCCTCCTACCGTTGCCGCACGCATCGAAGCGATGGAAAAAGCAGGCATCATTCTCGGCTATCATGCAAAGATCAACGACTGCGTTCTGGGTCACCCCGTGCGCGCGTTTATCAATCTTGAAGTGGCACCCGAACGCAAAACGGAACTTTACCCTTTCCTGCAAAGCTCCCCCGACGTGATCGAATGTTGCCACGTCACAGGTGAATATTCTGTCCTTATGCAAACGATCTTTGAAAACACAGAAGGTCTTGATAAATTTATCAGCAAATTGCAAAGCTTCGGCAGAACCAAAACACAGATCGTTTTTTCCTCCGTTGTAGAGCACCGCGGTTTTTCTCTCGATATTTCCGAAAAAGAGGACAACTGAAATTCCGGATTTCTTACATAAAAAAACGCAAAATATCCGTCGGCACAAGCCGACGGATATTTTTTATCGCGTTTATTTCATTGCTTCATAAATGATGTCCAGGATATATTCTGCTGCCGTGCGATAGCCTGCTTCGGAAAGATGCACGCCATCATGAGGCTGGTAGAAGTTTTCCATTTCTGTCTGGATCGGGGTTTCTGCATACAGATCCGCAAGCAGATAACCGCCTTTATTTACGGTATCGAGAACAACGGTTCTCACGGCAATGGTATTGGGATTGCCACCGTTACCGCATTTTCTTTCGTCCTCTGTGTGGTGCGGAGGAACTGCGAGGATCACTTTCGCATCGGCTTTCTTATCTTGGTTGATAAGTTTCAAAAGATCACTATATGCATTACCGTAATCACCGCCAAGACCGCCATTGGAACCGATCCAAACAACGATGAAATCAGATTCACTGATATTGATCTCACCCTTCTTGTAGGAGGAGAGCAACGAGCTTGCGGACCAACCGCATTTACCGAAGATTTCCGCCTCACAACCAAGCTCTTTTTGAACGAAATACGACCAGCCACGCGTGTGGATATTCATGGTACCGGAAGACGGGCCGCCGTAGTCACCTTCCGTCAAGCTATCACCAAGACATGCAATAGAAAGACCGCTATAAGGTTTCGTTTCTGCATATGCGTTGTAAGAAGTCTCATCAAGATATCCATGAACATATGCTCTGTCATAGGCTTCATAAGTGCTATCACCCGCGAACGTGATGAATTTTGCATACTTTGCGTTTTCGGGAACAACAACTGTGCCGCAGATTGTATCGGCAAAGGTTTGATCAAGAGAATTCGCGCCGACACCGCTGATAAATTTCTGATTCTCATCGTAGAAAGCTACAGAATAGAGCGTGCGATATCCTGCAAGCTCGTAAGCAAGACCGTAATATTTGGAAATATCAATATAATCCGTACAGAAATATCCGGCACGACCAACAAGCTCGCCTTCCGCGGCAGAGGTATGATGTTTGGACGCCGGCATTTTATATTCCACAAATGCCAAACGAAGGTCTTCGTAATCGGTCTCCTCTTCTTCGGGAAGTGCATATTCGGGAACCAAGGAAAGTGCCGTGAGTTTTTCCATCAAGAATTTCGCCATCACACGATGTCCTGTTTCCGCCAGATGCAAGCCGTCATGCGGCTGATATACGTTTTCCATCTCGGTACAGAAAGGAGCCTCGGCAAGAACGTCGATCAGCGCATAGCCCTTCGCGCTTGCCGTATTACGAACAACGGTCGCCGCTTTTTCTACGGTGGTGGCATTACCTTTACCGGCTTTTCTGTTATCGCTCGTTGCGTGCGGAGGTGTCAGCAAAACGATCTTCGCATCGGCTTTTTTATCTTTTTCAATCAAAGAAAGAAGCTCGTTATACGCAGTACCCATATCGCCTTCCAAGCCTTTGTTCGTGCCGAGCATGATCATGATCACGTCCGCATTCTTGATGTCGATCACACCGTCTTTGTAAGACTGCAATACCGATGCGGCAGTTGCGTCCTTTTTACCGTAGTTAATCACTTCCGCACCAAGCGTTTCTTGCATAAAATATGCGTAGCCGCGGCTGTGAATACTGAGAGTCGTCTTGTTTTTACCGCTGTAATCACCCTCCGTAATGCCGTCGCCAATACATGCGATCTGCATGCCGTAGCAAGCACGCTTACCAACGGTCACGGCATAATCATCGGCATTCGCAAAACCGCGAACATAAGAACCGGTGAACGCCTCACAGCGAGAAGTGCCTGCAAAAGTAAGGAATTTCGCATATTTTGCATTTTCGGGAATGATGACCGCGCCGTTTACGATCGCAGCATTGGTGTCAGCAGGTGTGCCGACGCCTTCAAGATAAGCACCGTTTTCATCATAAAAAGCGATGGACATCGCGGTACGATATGCAGCAAGCTCATAGGAAAGACCGTAATAAGCCGAAATATCCACAAGATCTGTGGAAAAATATCCGGTTTCCGTGAAAACAGTGCCTTCCGCAGCAGATGTATTATAAGAGGAAGCACACAGTTCCGATTTTGTGAAATGCAACGTGATATCCGTATACTGCTCTTCCACGTTTGAATAATCGACACGAGTCGTGGTCACAGTCGTCGTTTCGGCAGTAGTGATTTCCGTCGTCGTTTCCGCTTCGGAAGCCGTTGTAGTCTCCGTCGTTGTTTCCACAGTCGCCGTGGTCACCGTTGTCGTTTGCGCCGTGGTTTCCGTTGTAGATGCAACGGTAGCACTCGTCGTTTGCGAAGTGCCGGAAGTTTCGATCGGTTCATTTCCGCAACCGACCGCGCCGAGGATCACTGACGCGGCAAGCGCACCGGCAGCGATCTTGATGATAAGTTTTTTCATAACTGCTATTTCCTTTCGTCAAGTTTTTTGTTATATTACAATACATACCATTTTTATTATAAAATTTTTAACGAAAAAAGTCAATGCCCTATGGACAAGATAATATGTTTACGCATTTTGCCAGAGGAAACGCATAAATTCGGGGACAAGCATTTGCCAATCCGCCTCACAGTGTCCGCCACCGATCTGACAGCGCATTTTTACCTTAGCGCCAAAGCTCTTCAGAATATCTGCCGCTTCACGGTTACGGTGATAAGTTTCGCTTTCGGTATCCTCGTGAAAAACGTCCGAAAGACCGCGCGCTTCCTTGGTTCCCCAGGAAAGATAAACACGGGTGTCGGAATCCGTCACCGAGGACTTCATATCCGCAAACAAAGGTTCTTTACAAAAGCCGATCGCGCTGGAGATACACGCCGCTTTAGAAAACCAACGGTTGTGATGCGAAACGCCGTAAAGCGCCATGATCCCTCCCATACTGGAGCCGCCGATCGCCGTACATTCACGGAAAGGATATGTACGGTATTCCCTGTCGATCATGGGTTTGATCTCATCAATAATCCAACGCATGGTTTCCTCTCCCATCGCCCGCTCGCCTTTGTCACACGAAAAATCGGAATCACACGGCAAATATTCAAAAAGTCTTTCGATACCCTCATGCGTACATTCAATGCCGACAATGATCATTTTCTTTTCCCAGCCGTCCAAAAATGCTTTCATGCCCCACGATTTTCCGTAGGTCGCATCTTCGTCCGAAAAAAGATTATGTCCGTCGAAAAAATACATCACGGGATACTGTTCGCCCGAAACATGATAGTCATCGGGCAAATAAATATGTAAAGGGCGGTTTTGCCCCTTGGGGGTGTAATTGCAATCGCGTTTGATGATCATTTTGCTTCTCCTTTCAAAACGGGAATGAAAACACCGCCACAGAGAGATGCCTCTATGGCGGTGATTTTAAGTTATTCTTGCACAAAAAGCTGTTCGTAAACTCTGTCTATATATTCTTGTTCGTCGAGATGCAGGCACATCTGATCCAGCGCGATCACAAGCTCGTCATCAATCGTTTCGTAAAGTGTTTCTTCCTCGCAAAGACGTTTTAGACGATAAACGATGGCATTCAATTTCTCATTTGAGGGAGAGGCATACGAAGTGTACGCATAAACACTCATGCACAAATAAGAATATTTCAAATTTTCATCATCAAGCTTCTCTGCGGAATTCTCATCATAACGCGTTCGCAAGTTACTGACAACACCTGCTAAGTTGCTCTGAAATAATCTATCAAAGCCTTCCTGCCGCCACTCATATTTCGGTCGCAAATTATAATACAAGCAACCGAACACGATCGCCAATACCAAGCATAAAACGAATGCTAATACAAGAATTTTTGTTTTCATGGTCAAAACGGCTTATGCCTTCGCCATATCCTCACGGACTTCCTTGAAGCATTTTACGATGTAGTCAATATCTTCCTTGGAGTGTGCGGCAGAAACCTGTGTGCGGATTCTTGCCTTGCCCTTCGGAACAACGGGATAAGAGAATGCAACGACGTAAACGCCCTTTTCCATCATGCGGCGAGCCATCTCACCTGCAGTTCTTTCATCATAAAGCATGATCGGAACGATGGGGTGAACACTGTCGATGATATCGAAGTTTGCTTCTTTGAGAAGCGCACGATAGTATTTGGTGTTGTCTTCGAGCTTATCGCGAAGTGCTGTAGTTTCGCTGAGCATATCAATCAGCTTGGAGGTTGCAACCGCGATCGCGGGAGCGAGAGAGTTGGAGAAGAGATACGGACGGCTTCTCTGACGGAGGAGCGCGATGATCTCTTTTCTACCGGAAGTAAAGCCGCCGGAAGCGCCGCCGAGTGCTTTACCGAAGGTGGAGGTGATAATATCCACTCTGCCTTCTACGCCGCAGTATTCTGCAGTACCCTTACCGTGTGCGCCGACAAAGCCTGTGGAGTGGCTATCGTCAACCATAACGAGTGCGTTATATTTATCTGCGAGGTCGCAAATGCCCTTAAGGTTTGCGATGATACCGTCCATGGAGAAAACGCCGTCTGTTGCGATGAGCTTGATTCTCGCGCCGTTTTTGTCAGCTTCGATGAGCTTTTCTTCGAGGTCTGCCATGTCGTTGTTTGCATAGCGATAACGTGCCGCTTTGCAAAGACGAACGCCGTCGATGATACTTGCATGGTTAAGAGAGTCGGAAATAACAGCATCTTCTGCGGTGAGAATGGTTTCAAAAAGACCACCGTTCGCATCAAAGCAAGAAGAATACAAAATGGTATCGTCTGTGCCGAGGAATTTGGAGATCTTATCTTCGAGTTCCTTGTGAATATCGAGCGTACCGCAGATGAAACGAACGGAAGCGCAACCGTAGCCACGGGTTCTGTAGCATTCGCAAGCCGCGTCAATCAGTTCCTGAGAGTTTGCAAGACCGAGATAGTTATTCGCGCACATATTGATCATTTTTTCGCCGTCTGCGGCTGTGATCTTTGCGCTCTGGGGAGATGCGATCACGCGTTCACCCTTAAAAAGACCGTCCGCTTTGATCTTTTCCACTTCATTGTGATAAAAGCTGAGTGCTTCAAGTTTATTCATAGCAAAAATTCTCCTTATTTTTCTTCGTGCAATTTCGTCCAGTCGAGGATAACCTTACCGGAGTAACCGCTGTTCATCGCTTCAAAGCCTTTTTCGAAATCACGGATATCGTAGTGATGCGTAATGATGGAGGAGATATCAAGACCGCCTTCCAGCATTGCTGCCATCTTATACCATGTTTCAGACATACGGCGACCGTAGATACCCTGAATGGTGAGGCAACGGAAAATAACGGTATCCCAGTTGATGGTCATGCCGTTCTTCGGAATGCCGAGAAGCGCGATTCTACCGCCGTTTTCCATGTTTTCGATCATCTGGTTGAAAGCGATGCCGGAGCCGGACATTTCAAGACCGATGTCAAAGCCTTCTTTGATGTTGTTGGCTTTCATGACCTCTTTGAGATCCTCTTTCATCGTGTTAACGGTGATTACACCGAACTGTTTGGCAAGATCCAAACGGTAGTCGTTAATATCGGTAATGATAACGTGACGAGCACCGCGGAATTTAGAAATCGCAGCTGCCATGATACCGATGGGACCTGCACCGGTAACGAGAACGTCTTCACCGACGGGATCGTATGTAAGAGCGGTGTGTGTCGCGTTGCCGAAGGGGTCAAAGATGGAGTAAAGATCGTCCGAAATGCTGTCGATGCAAGGGCGCACGTTGGACGCGGGGATCACAAGATATTCCGCAAAAGCACCGTCGCGGTTTACACCGACCCCTTTTGTTTCGCGGCAAAGGTGACCGTTGCCGGCAAGGCAGTTACGGCATCTGCCGCAAACGATATGTCCTTCACCGGTCACTCTCTGACCAACCTGGAAGCCTTCTACGTTTTCACCAACTTCAACGATCTCACCCACGTATTCGTGGCCGATCACAGTGCCGGGCTTCACGTTATTCTGAGACCAAACGTCCCAGTTATAGATATGAAGGTCGGTGCCGCAGATTGCAGTTTTGCGGATTTTAATCTTTACGTCGTTTTTGCCAAGCTCGGGTACGGGAACTTCTTTCATTACAAGACCCGGCGCAGCAGTTTCTTTTACAAGAGCAAGCATAGTAGCCATGATATCATCTCCGTTCAAAATTTTTTCTTTAACAAAATTATTTTACATCTTTTTCGCCGCAATTACAATATATTTTCTCAAAAAAATAAGAAGACAAAAAGATTTTTTTTGCATTTTCTTGTTTTTTTCACACCAATATGATAATATAGTAGTAATGTTATACACTTTCCTATTCTTATACCCAAACGAAAGGACAACCACTATGTGGATACTTTACACTATTCTCATCGTGATCGCGGCTCTCTTTCTTCTTTCCGTCATTGCGGTGGCGGCAGTATTTTTCGGCACACTTTACCGCACGCCGAAAAAGAACGTGGGGAAAAAAACTGCCGTTGACACATCTTCACTTGTAGATACGCTCGGCGAAAGTCACAAAGAAGAATGTAAAAAAGAAGTCGCTTGGTTCGAATCCATGAACCCCCGTGATGCCATGATCCGCTCGTTCGACGGCACCGAGCTTCATGCAGAAGTTTTGGAAGTCCCGAACGCCAAAGCGACCGTACTTCTCATGCACGGCTTTCTCACCTCGCCCAAGCACGATTTCAGCCTTGTTTTCCGCTATTATCACGAAAAAAACTTCAATATCGTTGCCCCCTATCAGCGCGCGCTCGGCAAAAGCGGCGGCAACTATATCACCTTTGGCGTGAAAGAGCGTTATGATTGCAAATGCTGGACGGAATGGATCCGCGATACATACGGCGAAAAGCTTCCGATCGTCATGGACGGCGTTTCCATGGGCGCTGCCACGATCCTGATGTCCACCGCACTCGGTCTGCCCCAAAACGTTCACGCCATCATCGCCGATTGCGGCTTCACCACCCCGTGGGAGATCATCTGCAAGGTGATCCGCTCCACAAAGACACTTCCCATCTTCCCCTGTGCCTATATCGCGAAATTTTTCGCTCGTGTATTCGGTGGCTTCAGCCTCACGGGTGCTTCCACCGTGGAAGCGATGAAAAACTGCAAGATCCCCGTGCTTTTCGCGCACGGCAAAAACGATCTTTTCGTGCCGTACGAAATGTCTGTCGAAAACTACGAAGCCTGCGCTTCAGAAACAAAAATGCTCTTCACCGTGGAAGACGCGGGACACGGCATGTGTTTTCTGCGTGACAGACGCGGCTATGAAGAAAAAATCGAATTTCTGCTCAAGGATATTTTATAAACGAAGGAGTAACCAGTCATGATCAATCTTCTTGAAATCGAAAAAAATTTTCTCATTCCTCATATAAAAAAAGGCGGCGTTGCCGTGGATTTCACCATGGGCAACGGTCACGATACCCTCTGGCTTTCCGAAGCGATGGGCGAGGGCGGCAAGGTTTATGCCTTTGACATTCAACCGCAGGCTCTTCAAAACACCGAAGCTCTCCTCAAAGAAAAAGCACCCGCTGAAAACTATCAGCTCATTCTCGATTCCCACTCCAACGTATTAAACTACGTCACAGAAAAAATTTGCATCGGCATGTTCAATCTCGGTTTCCTTCCCGGCGCAAACAAAGCCATCACCACCAAGCGCGACACCACGATGGAAGCCGTTCGCGCGGCGATCTCTCTGCTTGACCGTGACGGCGCGCTCCTCATCGCCGTATATCCCGGTCATGAAGAAGGCACGATCGAAGGTCAGCTCATAGAAAAAGAGCTCGAAACGCTTGACCGTCGCGAGCTCTGTGCTTCTAAATTTAAGATTGTCAATTCTCCCACGTCGCCGTTCTTCTTCCTTGTGGAAAGAAGATGATCAGCAGAACGTATCGCGATAGCGAATGATGCACTCCCGAATGATCTCCTTTGCCGCTTCCGCGCCCTGAACCTCACTGACTGCGGTTTCCTTATTTTCGAGCGCTTTATATACGGTGAAGAAATGCTTCATCTCATTGAAAATGTGTGCAGGAAGATCTGCGATATCCGTATACATATTGTAGTTCGGATCCTCAAAGGGGATCGCAATGATCTTTTCGTCGCTTCTGCCGTTATCCATCATGGTGATCACGCCGATGGGATAACATTCGACGATCGTCATCGGATCAATGGGTTCGGAGCAAAGCAAAAGCACGTCCAAAGGGTCATTGTCATCGCCGTATGTACGCGGAATAAACCCGTAGTTTGCAGGATAATGAGTCGAAGTATAAAGGATTCTGTCCAGGCGCAGATAGCCGCATTCCTTATCCAGCTCATATTTTTTCTTCGAGCCCTTGGTGATCTCGATCACGGCAACAAATTTTTCCGCAGAGATGCGCTTAGGATTCATATCATGCCAAATGTTACTCATAAAATCATTCCTTTCGCAAAAATAGTATTACTATTTTCAGTTTATCACAAAATCACGCATTTGTAAAGATTTAAATGAAGGAGCCACTACCTTGAACGAACAGGAAATTCTGATCTCTCGCATCGAAGACAAGATCCTCGCTGCCCAGCGCGGCTATATGATCACCAGCACGCAATTTTTAAGCCTTTCCGAGCGTTCTCTTGCCACTACCGTTTGCAAAGAACATGGCACCACCTTTGCCTTTTACGGCGGTTACCCTGAAGCGGAGCGTTCCATTCTTTTCATTCTTCCCGACTATATCGATAATACCTCACCCTTTTTGCCGTCCGAAGAAGATAATCCAATCTGTCTTTTTTCCTGCCGCGCAAAGGCAGGCGCAAAATCACTTTCCCATCGAGATTATCTCGGTTCTTTGCTGGCACTCGGTGTGGAGCGAAGCGTGATCGGTGATATTCTCGTTTATGAAAACGGCGCGGATATCCTCGTAATGAAATCCATCGCGGATTATCTTTTGGCAAACTATGAAAAAGCAGGAAACGTATCCTTAAAAACGGAGATTCTTCCGATCGAAGCGCTGACACCGCCCAAGATCAAAACGGAAGAAGTGCGCGAAAGCGTCGCATCTCTTCGTCTGGACAGCATGGTTGCCGCCGTTTTTTCCCTTTCGCGCACCGCCGCCGCGGAAGCGATCGAACGCGGACTTGTTTTCATCAACGATACCGAAGTGCTGAAAACAGACAAGCCACTTCACAAGGGCGACAAGATCGTTCTGCGCGGCAAAGGCAAAGCGTACTTCAAAGAAACCCTCGGCACCACCCGAAAGGGACGCACCGCTGTCCTCTTCGAGAAATACGTTTAACCAAACTTTTCTTTACGAAAAGAAAAGTTTGGATCAAAAGAAACGAATCGTCTGTCTGTTCCGCAAAACGCATGATACCCTTTCCATTATACTCATTTTTACCCTCACATCGGGTTCCAAGGGGCAATGCCCCTTGGTGGGGCGTGGGGCAAAGCCACACAAAAGGAGAACGTCAATGAATAAATTCACATGTCCCATCTGCAAACAAAAATTTATGCAAAAAGACCGCACGCTCGTCTGTCCGAATGGACATGCCTTTGATATGGCACGGCAGGGCTACGTCAATCTGCTCCGTCCCGGCAAGGGCGGAAGCGTGCGCCACGGCGACGATAAGCTGATGGTGAAAGCCAGAACGGCATTTCTGGACGCCGGATTTTATTATCCTCTGCGTGATGCTGTGACGTCAGCGGTCCTTCGCCACGCAAAAAAAGATGCTACCCTTCTTGACGCAGGTTGCGGCGAAGGTTTTTACACATCGCACGTTCGTGACGCGATGGACGCGGCAGCGCTTTCTCCTAAAATTTACGGCATCGACGTTTCCAAAGACGCGATCCATGCCTGCGCGGTACGAGATAAAAATATTCGCCTTGCCGTAGCAAGTATTTTTGATCTGCCTGCGGAAAACGAAAGCGTGGATATTCTCATCAACCTTTTCGCACCTTACGATGCGGTGGAATTTTCTCGCGTTTTGAAGGATGGCGGCACGCTCATTCGCGTTTTCCCAAAGGAACGCCACCTGTGGGAGCTGAAATGCGCCGTTTATGACACGCCTTATGAAAATGAGATCGATACACTTGCGCTCGATGGTTTCACACTGACGGGTGAAACTTTTATCAATTTTGATTTCCATTTGGAAACCAATGCGCAGATCAATAATCTTTTCAAAATGACACCCTACTACTACAAAACGAGCCGTGAGGATCAAAAAAAGCTTGAAAATCTCCAAAAGCTCGCTACTCACGCAGAATTTCTGCTGGTAGAATATCAAAAAAACACTTTGTCGCACAATGTCGACTTGACAGAAACCCTTTCCATATGATACAATATAAGGGACTCACGCAGACAAGGAGGCATTCGCCATTATGAATAGATCGAGCAAAGACGGTCTTTGGGCGTATTTCGTACGTTTTACGTTCATTGCGGTCATTTTGTTTGTAGCGGTCTTTTCGGGGTGCTATTCGGGAATTTTTGAATCCACGGGAATCACAACCCCCGTTGCCACGATTCCAAACGAAACGACAAGCACCACGACGTTGATCACAACGAGCGATACGACCACAGTTCCGCCGACGCAAATTGTGGAAACGACGACCGCGGCAAGCACCACGGAAACGACCACCGTTGAAACGACGACTCTCGAGACCACAACTACCGAAGAAACTACATATCCCCCCGTCACCTTCCCGACGGAATCCGATTACGTCGGAGAATATCCCGATTTCAACATTACTTTCGATGATATCACAGACGAAAAAATGGAGCTTTTGATCGAAGAAAAATTTCTCACTGTGCGCCCCGAATCCCGTTCGGGCGAAAAGCTAAAGGAACTGAAAAACATTGCCGTCCATTACGTTGGCAACCCCAATACTTCCGCCATCAATAACTGGAGCTATTTCGAACATCAGAAAAATTACGTCAGTGCGCATTTCATCATCGGGCTCGACGGTGAGATCATTCAATGCATGCCGCTTGACGAAGTCGCATGGGCTGTCGGTAACCTGGAAGGAAACTACACGTCCATTTCCATCGAATGCTGCCACCCCGATGAAACAGGCAAATTCACCAAGGAAACTTATGAATCGCTCATCAAGCTCGTTTCTTGGCTTTGCAACAAATTCGACCTCGAGCGTGATGACGTGCTTCGCCACTACGACTACACAGGAAAAGCCTGCCCTCGCTATTTTGTAAACGATATGTGGGCATGGGAAGACTTCAAAGACGAATTACTCATCAAATAAAGTGGGATTTTTCCCACTTTTTTGCTTCATAAAGGAGTTTTTATGCATATACTCATCAGCGCTTGTCTGCTCGGCGTTTCCTGCCGCTATGACGGACTTTCCAAGCCACTTGATAGAGAAGTTCTCGAAAAATTAAAAGAAAAACATCATCTGATCCCCATCTGCCCCGAAATTTTCGGCGGTCTTCCAACACCGCGGATCCCTGCCGAGATCACAAAAGATCGCCGTGTTCTCCGCAAAGACGGCAAGGATATCACGATGGAATACGAAAAAGGCGCTGCAGAAGCACTTCGCCTTGCCAAGCTTTTTGATTGTAAGCTTGCGATCCTCAAGGCGCGCAGTCCGTCCTGCGGAAAAGGAGAAATTTATGACGGCACATTCACGGGAGAGCGCATCGCAGGCAATGGCATCACAGCGGCACTCCTTGGGCAAAACGGGATCCATATCATCACGGAAAATGAGATCGAAGCTTTTTTGAATGAAGATTAACGCATACACCCACCGAAGTTCGGTGGGTGTATATTTTTTTCTCTGTTTCACATAATAACCGCAGAATCTTTTCAAAAAGGAATGATTTCAAGTAATGAAAAAAACAAGAAAAAAACATAGATTTCTCTCTTTTCTCGCCGGATTTTTACTGGTGGGGATCTTCACAGCGCTTCTGCTGTCCGCAAGTCTTACGCTTTACGCCGTATACGGTATTGATGCGGAATTGGATATCGAAGCGCTCATTTCCAGCCAAGGCAGAACCACCAAGCTCTATTACACCGCAGGCACAGGAGACGTGATCGAGCTGGAAGATCAACGCCTGCACGGCACGGAAAACCGCATTTGGACAAGTCTTGACGTGATTCCAAAAGACGTGCAAAACGCTTTTATCGCCATTGAAGATCACCGTTTTTATGAGCATAACGGTGTGGATTTCAAACGAACACTCGGCGCTGTGGTGAGCTTCGTTCTCCCCGAAAGCCGCGACTTTGGCGGCTCCACTATCACGCAACAGCTCATCAAAAATCTGACGGGGGACAATGCCGTAACCGTCAAGCGCAAGCTGACCGAGATCATGCGCGCACTTTCACTCGAAAAAAAGGTGAAAAAAAACGAAATTCTTGAGTGTTATCTCAATACCGTTTATCTTTCCGAGGGGTGCTACGGGCTCGAAACCGCCTCGGAACGCTATTTCGGGAAAAGTGCCTCAGAGCTGACGCTTGTGGAAGGCGCGGCACTTGCCGCCATCATTCAGTATCCCACGCGGTATAACCCCATTCAAAACCCCGAATATAATAAAGAACGCCGCAACACGATCCTCTGGCGCATGCACGAGCTTGGTTTGCTTCCCGATGACATTTATGAGGAAGCCATTCACACGGAGCTGGAATTGCATCTTTCCCAAGTGGAAGACACGTCGGGTAAAAATTCTTGGTTCACCGAGGTTGTGATCGAAGACGTGATTGCCGACCTTGCCGAAAAATATGATCTTTCGCGCACCGCCGCTTCTCGCATGCTCTATAACGGCGGTCTTTCCATCTACACCACCGTGGATATGACGTTGCAAAAAAGTGTGGAAGACTTTTACGCAAACGCGGAAAACTTTCCTAAAAGTGAGGAAGGCGACCTTGCGGATTCCGCCGCCGTCATCATCAATCCGAAAAACGGCTATCTGCTCGCCGTGGCAGGCAAGATCGGCGAGAAAAAATCCGACCGTATCTTAAATCTTGCTACTGGTATGCCCCGCTCACCGGGGTCTGTGATCAAGCCCATCTCCGTCTATGCGCCTGCTTTTGAAAAAAATTTAATCACTTGGGCAAGTGTTTTTGATGACGTGCCCATCACCTTCACCAAAGAAAACGGCACCTATACCCTTTGGCCCAAAAATAATCCCAGAGTGTATTCGGGACTGACCACCGTTTGCGATGCACTTGCGAAATCGACCAACACCGTGGCGGTGCGTGTTTTGCAAAATCTTGGGGTATATGCGTCTTTCGATTTCACACAAAAGCTCGGTCTTTCAGGTCTTGTGGCAGAAGAAAAAACGGAAAGCGGCAAAGTGCTTTCCGACATCGCGCTCGCGCCTCTTGCCCTCGGTGCCACGACACACGGACTCACACTCCGCGAGATCACAAACGCATATAATTCTCTTGCGAATAGCGGTATTTATCACAAATCCATCTCCTACACAGAGGTCTATGACAAAGACGGCAACCGCATTCTTTCAAACCTTGAGGACGGCACTGAGATCTTCAGCGCAGACACAGCAGATATCATGACAAGGCTTCTCGAAAACGTGGTATCAAGCGGCACAGCGTCCGATCTCACACTTCGAAAAACCGTACCCGTAGCAGGAAAAACAGGAACTTCCAATGCCAACACCGACCGTTGGTTCATTGGGTATACGCCCGATCTGCTTTGCGGCATCTGGTACGGTCACAAGGACGCGCACGACATCGGTACGCATGATAAAAATCCTGCCGTTTTGATTTTTGATGACCTCATTACGGGTGTCTATCAAAACGGGAGCACCGAAAGCGTAAATCTCGACAAAAGTCATGCGTTCCCGCGAAGCGACAACGTAGTGCGCTGTCTTTACTGCAAGGATTCGGGCGAATATCCTGCCGCCGCTTGCGGCAAAGATCCGCGCGGTCACCGCATTGTGACGGGATATTTCAAAAAAGGCACCGAGCCGCACACGTTGTGTGAAACACACACGCTCGTGAAATATGACAAAGAAAAGCGCGGCGTGGCAATGGAATTTTGCGAGGAAGAAAACGTCACCGAGGTGGGACTTCTCCGCCTTTATAACCGCGCATTTCCCTGCCAAATCTATATTACAGATGCGCAGTTTGTCTACCGCCATCTGCCTGCAGGTGTTTCTCCCACAGAGGATAGCGCCAAGGCATTTTTCCAAGATGCTTATGAAAAGGAAGGCAATTTCATCGGCATTTCCCATGCCGCGAATGCCTACAACCGTGCCTGCGCCGAGCATCTGATCGAGGAAACCACGACTGAAGAAACAACGGTGGAAGAAACAACGATGATAGAAACCACTCCTATCGAACCCGAAGCAGAAAGCACACCGCACGAAACCACCGCCGCCGAAACCACAACCAAGGAGAAAAAACGACTCGTGCCGTGGTGGTGAGGATAACAAAAAACCTCGGTTTTTCCGAGGTTTTTTGTTATATAGTCAAATATAAAATACCGTAACATATCAGCATCGCGATAAAACCAGAAGCAATAAAAGCAATAACAGACTTTGAGGAAAGATGATGCCGACGTTCAACCAAATACATAATTGCACCAGAAAGCAAAAACACGCCTGTCGCGATCAATCCATGTTTTGTAAACATTTCAACCTCTGGAGGTAGATCATGCGGATAACCACTGATAGCTACCGCGACAAAACACAATATGCATTGTAAAACGTATTTAAGATATCCGATCATGCAGCATCACTCCAACAAGAATAAAACAGCCCCAAAAACAACTTACGCCTTCCCCTGCTCTACCGCATTTTCTGCGATCTTCACGAGAATGCCAGAGATCTTTTCAAGCGCTTCCACAGAAGCAAATTCAAAACGGGAATGGAAATTTTCGCCGCCTGTGCCAAGGTTCGGGCAAGGAAGTCCCATGAAAGAAAGTCTTGCGCCGTCTGTGCCGCCACGGATCGGAACGATCTTCGGTGTCACTCCCACGTCGAGCATCGCTTTTTTCGCACGGTCAATGATATACATATTCGCTTCGATGACTTCTTTCATATTGAAATAAGAGTCATTCACCGTAAGCTCTGCTGTGCCTTCGCCGTAAATCGCGTTGATCTTTGCCGCAACTTCATGGAAAAGTGCTTTTTTCGCTTCAAATTTCGCTTTGTCATGGTCACGAATGATATAATGAAGCTCTGCAAGCTCTGTTTCACCGGAAATGGACGAAAGATGGTGGAAGCCCTCGTAACCTTCGGTCTTGGCAGGAATTTCATTTTCGGGAAGAAGTGCGTTAAATTCACAAGCGATGAGCGCCGCATTATTCATTCTGTCCTTTGCGGAGCCGGGGTGAATGGAAACACCATGGATCTTCACATGCGCACCTGCCGCATTGAAGTTTTCATATTCCAAGTCCCCAAGCGGGCCGCCGTCCACGGTGTAAGCATAATCTGCGCCGAAGCCTTCCACATCAAAGTGGTTCGCACCTCTGCCGATCTCTTCATCGGGGGTAAAACCAATGCAAATCTTGCCGTGAGGAATATCACTTGCGATGATCTTTTCAATAGCAGTCATGATCTCTGCCACACCTGCTTTGTCATCTGCGCCAAGAAGTGTTGTACCGTCAGTCACGATAAGATGCTGACCGATATAGTTTTCAAGATACGGATAATCCGCTACACGCATATAGATATTCTCTTTCTCATTGAGAAGGATATCGCCGCCTTTGTAATCCACGATCTTGGCTTTGATATCCATATCCGAAGCCTCGGAGGAAGTATCCATGTGGGCGATAAAACCGATCGTATTCACTTCCTTATCGGTGTTTGCAGGCAAAGTGGCATAAACGTAGCCGCAACCGTCCACCTTTGCGTCACAAAGACCGAGCGCGATAAGTTCTTCACAAAGTGCTTTCGCAAGAACAAGCTGTTTTGCAGAGCTTGGAACCGTTTCACTTGCGCTGTCAGACATCGTCGGATAGGCAACATATTTCAAAAATCTTTCGTATGCTTTCATGTTTTTCTCCTTATGAATTTTATTTTTACAATTCTATGATACATCAAAATGAGGAGAAAAGCAAGGGGTTTTCTTGAAACAAAAAGGCTCTCCTCTTGGGAGAGCCTTTCATCATTATTTCTTACAAATCCAACCGCTGTGGGCGATGCAAGTTACGGCGTCATCTTTGCGCTTTGCCACGACCTCAAAGCGGTTTTCATAGTCCACCTTGTCAAAGCGTTTACCGTCTGCGCCGTAGATATCGTAATACCACACATTACCTATGGTAAGCGGCAGATAGCGTTCGCAAAGATCACCGTTTTCGACGGGGGTGACGTCATATTCTTTGAGCTTCACGGTATATTCCCAATCGCCGATGGCTTTGAAGTGCATCTGCACCAAACCCACGTTCGGAGCATAAAACATATTTCTCACGCCACTGCGTTTGAAGTTGATCTCGTCTTCCGTTTGATCGGTGTAACGAACGTGCAGACAGTTTTCAAAAATGCCGGCAGGCGTTTCCACACGCGCGTTCATGGAGATCACTTCATAGCGCGAACGAATAGGGGTTTTCGAAAGCGAATAACCGTCCTTTTCAAAGGTGTACCCTTCGCAGATATCACCCGAAAGAAACGGCTCCACACGGGTGATGTAATACAAAGCGTCATTGGCGCATAAATTGGTATATTTCCCTGCACCGGAGCCCGGCTGACTATACATATAGAGGCCGTTTTCTTTTCTCTCATAAGACGGAGAGGTGGTGTCAAAGCCAATTAGCTTATCCAGAGCCTTCACGCGGCTTATCATCGCAAACGCGGAATACACGAGCGCATAGATATATTTGCCATAGTCGCTTTCCAAAAGCTCATCTTTATAGGTAACTGCTTTTTCAAAATATGCTTTTGCCTTCTCAACATCTACATGATCGCTATCCAAATCCAGATGCGACGTACCGAGCCGATAGTTGAGAACAGCAACCTGCGGTATGTCTTTTAACTTTTCCGCAAGCACGAGCGACTTTTCGTAATATTCGATGGATTCCTTAACCTTACCAAGGTTTCCAAGCTCGCAGGCATAGGTCGAATAGCGATCCTGCAGAAACTTTTCATCGCCCGAAAGCTCCGCCAGTTCCACACTTTTTTCCATATAAACAATATTTTTCTCGCGCGATTCGATGTGCATATTCGCATAAAATTTTCGATTGTAAACACCGATCATCACACGGAGCTCTTCTTTGGAAAGAGCTTTGGGATCCATCGTCTGAAACTGTGCGATCAGCTTATCCAAGATCGCGTTTGCCTCCCCTTTTCGGTAAGCATCAAGCTCCTCTCCCGCGTGGCGAAGCTCGGCTTTGATATTTTCCCAAATATTCTTTTCTTCTACTTGTTTCTTTTCTTCGTTCATCATATAGATCAGCTCCTTCTTCAGTTTCTTCCGCCCCTCATGCAGGCGGAATTTTACCGTTCCTTCAGGAATCTCCAGCAGCATCGCAATCTCGGATATGCTCTTTTCCGCAAAATAATACAGCATCACGGCTTCACGGTATTTTTCAGAGAGCGAATATAACTTTTCGCGAATCTCCATGCGTGCTTCCCTGCGTAAAAACGCCGATTCCGGCGAAGAAACGCGCATCGCATCATCAATGATGTCAAGGGAAACCGTCCGTCCTGCTATTCGAACAGCACGGGCAGCTTTGTTCTTCGCAATGGCACAAAGCCACGCGGAAAGCTTCTCTTTTTCGCGCAAAGCACCCCAATGATAATAGGCATAAATAAATGTTTCCTGTACGATATCATCGGCATCTGTATGCGCTGACATGGCATAGACCACGCTGTAAAGCAGTAATTTATAGGACTCGACAATACCCTTGAATTCTTCAGGCGTACCGCCAAAAAGCATATCTTTGATCTCTTGCATTCGATGTTCCTTTCGTTTTTCTTTAGAATCCGGATTTCGTTTATATGTATCACGGAAAGGAAAAAAGGTTGGGTAGATTTTGATCAGTTTTTCAAAAATTCTTAACGATTTTATGATAGCATATTTATCCTCATGATGCAACAATCTCGCGAGAAGACTCACGCAGTTCGTTATTGAAAAAGAAATCCGCCTTTGCTATAATAAATTTCGATATTTTCACAAACCATTTCCTCTGATTTCGACACAGATAAATAGTATCAATATCTGGAGGCACTTATGTTTATCTTTTTACCAAAACCGATCTATCATTTTATCACCGACTATCGGCTGGGTGGCCCCCTTGTGATTTTGCTCGGACTTATGGTTGTCTGGCTTTTCATACAAGCCGTCTATCTTCTGCGCTTTCTCGGCAAACGAATAAGACTCCTTCACACCATGTGTATCGGCAAAATATATATTTTCGTCGCAAATCCCTTTTGGTTTTTCGGGATCCATCGGGATAAGGTCGACTTTTATCTAAAAAACGGCGAAAACGTGTTAGCAATCAAGATCATGGGAACATTTTGCCCCGGCATGGAATTTTGTTTTTTGGATAAGATAAGATTTTATAAACAACGTCATATCGCCGTCGGCAGTCAGCTTGTGATGATCGCCTGCGGCTACAGCAAAGAGAGAATGCTTCCCGAAATCGACTTCTTTTATCAAGCGGAGCGCTTCGGCATCGGCAGAGAGCAGATCGTTCCCACGCTGCTTTTTTGTCCGGCGCCGTACAAAATCACCGCTTGCCGTCAGCCGATGCAAAGAGGAGAACGAAAAAATCTCGTTGACTACGCGGCACGGTTCGGTTACGGTGCGTCGTATCACACGGGAGATATGCTGTTCGGTCAAATGATCTTAGATACAGCAACGCTGCGAAAACTTTTCCGCCGTTTATCCGATGAAGGAAAGCCGACAGCCTCTTGCAAAATGCGCTGATTTGTGATATGATGGAAATAACAGATTTTATCATAAAACGAGGAATCAGCTATGGCAAATAAATATTTTTTCTGTAAAACCGACAAAGCACCTCACACCTACGCATGCGGCGAAGAGGTGACCTTTCATATTTTCTTTCGCGAAGACGGCGTGACCGTCCCCGCTCCGAAATTCAAATGGCATATCGAAGCGGACTTTGGTTATCAAGAAAACGGCATCTCCGACGGTTCAACCGGTGAACTTACCTTGCATGCCTCTCTCGATCGCCCCGGCTTTATCTATGTTTTTGCGGAAGCGCTCGATGAAAATGGCGAGCATCTTCCCGAATCCGATAAGCTTTTCGGCGGTGCGGGCGTGGAGATCGACAAGATCACCGCAGGAACCGAAGAACCCGAGGGTTATCATGAATTTTGGGCAACCTGCAAGCGCGAGCTTTATGCGGTTTCCCCTGAAATCATCGAGCAGAAAAAGCTCCCCGATGATCCCCTGCACCCGGATCACGACGTTTACGACATGAAAGTCGTTGCGCCCGGCGGCATTGCCGTTTCGGGTATTCTCACCATGCCCAAAGCAGACGGCAAATATCCCGCTCGCGTGACCTTCCAAGGCTACGGTGTTAAAAGTGCATGGCATCTTTTCATGGATAATACCATCAATTTCTGCATCAACGCACATGGCATCCACAATGACGAGCCGCAGGAATATTATGATAATCTTTTCCGCGGCAGACTTGCAGGCTACGGCTTCGACGTGGAACAAAACGCAAATCCGCACACCTGCTATTTCAAATATATGATGATCCGTGCGGCACAGGCGCTTCGCTTTGTGATGACACTTCCCTCTTGGGACGGTAAAACGCTCATCTCCCGTGGCGGTAGCCAAGGCGCGGTGCAAGCGATGCAAGCGGCTTCCATGGTGGACGAAGTCACACTCATCGACACTTGGGTTCCGTGGCTTTGCGACGTCAAATCCGGTGATATCGGCCGTCTTTGCGGCTTTGGCAACTTCAAAGGCATCGCATTTCGTTTCTTCGATCTTTCTTTGCGCGCACCGTATGTGACAAAAAAAGTCATCATCAGCGCAGGTCTTGGCGATACCACCACTCGTCCCTCAGGCATCGTAGCAATGTATCACAAACTCGGCGGCGAAAAAGAGCTTTCTTTCATGCAAAGCCGCGAGCACGTCTATGTTTCTCCCGAATCGGAAACCTTTTATTTGGAAAAATGATCTTGGCTTCTCCCGTGGAGAAGGCTTTTGCAAAAAGAAAACCGACAAGATTTTAGGTCTTGTCGGTTTTCTTTTTAGTGTCGTCTTCGAACTTCTTTTTCTCCTCACAAAACTTTTCTGCTAATTTTTCGATAAAACTGTTTGGAGTATTCTCCTTATCGCCAAATGCTGTTGCAACAAGTTCTTCTAACAATTTTGTTTGAAAAGAATATAAAACCTTATTATTGTTTTTTTCATTTTCTTTTGTTGATTCGATAACCTTTCCGTCATATACCATTCCAATATCCGCGTCAGTCTTATTATTATCCTTATGAAATTCTTTTTCCCACTCATTAAATACTTTTTTATTATCTGTATATACATAAAATTCACTGCAATACTTTTTATATAACTGCCATTTTTTCAATTCTGGATTTTTCAGCTGTTTCATTAATGTGTTATAGTCTGTTTTAGTTCGTTTCACATCCACGCCAATAAACTTCCCTTCGGGAGTCCAACCTATCACATCGAAAATGATATATTGTTTCCTAAAATAGATCACTCGCATCTCTGTCAATACATATTTACACTTCTTTTCATTGTACAGAAAGTTAGTTGCTTCATTCAACTGTATTTGGCGATGTAGAAAACCTTTTTTCTCGGCTTTAACTACCTTTTTATTTTGCTTTTCTATTTCCTTAATTTTCTTTAAAACAGCATTTTTTAATTCATCTCTACTCTTTTCCTTAAAGTTGGTCATGACAAACTCAATGATTTGACCATATTCTTCGCAGTTTTCATCGATACATTCAATATCCGCTGCACAAACTTGCAGATTATGATTCTGCATTAAAATCTCAAAGTCTTCGTCAGAATATTGATATTCGGGATGGTTGTTACAATAATTTCGAAAAGATAAAATCACTCTCGCGTTTTGAATATAATGCTGTAAATTTTTCTTATCAACTCCGACATTTATCCCCTCCTCGTTAATTTTATTCGCCAGGTCTGAATGTTGAATCTTTTGATTCTTATCTAACAATTCAATTGTGCATTTATACGCTCGCATCACGTTATTTTGAGTATTATCACTAACAGCCATATCTCGAGTTCCTTTTCTATCAAATTTTTTAGAGCTAACCCAATTTTAGGATAACACATTGTGATGTTGCTGTCAACACACAACATCCAATTTTAAAATGTAAAGCCGACAGGTAAAACCTGTCGGTCATCTTTATCAAAATTTACAAAAGCACAATCCCGTTTTCTTTACAAATACGGCGAGTTTCTTCGTCCCAGATGGAAACCTGCACTTCACCGATGTGCGCCTTGCCGAGAAGAAGCATGGAAAGACGGCTCTGTCCGATACCGCCGCCCATCGTGAGCGGAAGTTCACCTGCGAGAAGTGCTTTGTGGAACGGATAGCGGCGTCTGTCATCCGCGCCTGCCAGACGAAGCTGTTCGTCAAGAGATTTTTCATCGACACGGATACCCATGGAAGAGATCTCAAACGCACAACCGAGAATATCGTTCCAGAACATGATGTCACCGTTGAGCTGCCAGTCATCGTAGTCAGGTGCTCTGCCGTCATGAGGCTTGCCGGATTTCAATTTGCCGCCGATCTGCATGATGAACGCAGTCTTGTGCTCCTTGAGATATGCGTTTTCACGTTCTTTTGCTGTCATATCGGGATACATATCTTCGAGCTCTTGAGCTGTCACGAAGCTGACTTCTCTTTGAAGCTCTACGGTGATCTGCGGATAACGAACTTTCAGCATATCAAGCGTGTCACAGATCGCACCAACTTCACCTTTTACGGTGTTTTTCAGATAGGTAAGTGTTCTGGTTTCTTTGGTAATAATTTTTTCCCAGTCCCACTGGTCTGTATAGATCGAATGAAGATTATCCATTTCTTCATCGCGACGGATCGCATTCATATCGGTGTAAAGACCTTCACCTGCAGAAAAACCGTAGGTGTGAAGTGCCATACGTTTCCATTTTGCGAGAGAGTGAACGACAACGGCATCTCTGCCCGTTTCCTTCACGTCAAAACGAACTGCGCGCTCCACGCCGCTGAGGTCATCGTTAAGTCCTGTTTCGGGATCTACAAAAAGCGGTGCGGAAACACGCTTCAGGTTGAGCACGAAACAAAGTCTTTCTTCAAAGGTACGCTTTAACATACCGATCGCATTTTGTGTATCATACATGCCGAGCGTCGGTTTATAGCCGCTCGGAACAATTACTTTACTCACTGGGGATATTCCTCCTGATGTTTTCTCAAAAAATATATTACAGTATAGCACCCCACTGTTTTTTTGTCAAGGAAATATCTCTGCTCTGCACAAGAAATCCACTGAAAAACATTCATTTTTTCATAAAAATTCAATGATTGTTCACACTTTTTATACGAATCTGTGTTATACTGAATATATCAAATCAAAAGAAAGGATTTCCACAAAAAATGAGAGAAAAGCTTGCCGCATTCTTTTATGGGCGCTACGGGACCGATGCCCTCGGCAAATTCACCCTGGTCCTTTATGTTTTGCTTGCCGCGGTGCTCTTGTTCGTCAAAAATACGATCGCGGTGATCGTCATTCAAGTGATCTCATGGCTTTTGTTTATCCTCATTTTTTATCGAATGCTTTCCAGAAATATTCCCAAACGTATGGCGGAAAACCAAAAATTTTTGAAGATCACAAAACCTTTTCGCGAATTTTTTCTCCTTCATAAAAATAAATGGAAATATCGCAAAACACATATCTATCGTAAATGTCCGCACTGCAAAGTGCAGATCCGCCTCAAAAAAATCTCCGGTGAACATGCTTGTAAATGTCCCAAATGCGGTCATATTTTCACCGTGAAAGTAAAATAAGCAATCTCTAAATTCTCCTTTTTTATATACAGCGATCACTTCGGTGGTCGCTGTTTCTTTTTTCCTGCAATAATCCTTCCTCTTCTGACAAAAACTAACGATAAAAATAAACGGAGCAGGATTTTTATGAAGATCAATCGTGAATTTTA
This sequence comes from uncultured Lachnospiraceae bacterium, assembly GCA_964466625.1. Taxonomy (GTDB): domain Bacteria; phylum Bacillota; class Clostridia; order Oscillospirales; family CAG-272; genus QALR01. Next base: position 26,167 of record CAYXQF010000015.1, read on the forward strand.
TCAACTGATCAAAGATATTGTCAGATCAGAAGAATTTCGCAAAATGAAAAATTTTCGTCATCATATCAAATGCAGCGCATATTCGCATTCGATCAAAGTCGCCTATCTTTGCTATCGGCATCACAAGCGCTTTGGCACAAAGATCGAACTTCATGCCTTTGTGCGCGGCGCACTGCTTCATGATTATTATTTATACGATTGGCATGAGAAGGACCCCTCTCATAAATTTCACGGTTTTACTCACCCCAAAAAAGCATTGCAAAATGCAAAAAAGTCTTACCCTGACCTCACTGAAACGGAGATCGACATGATCGAACGACATATGTTTCCTTTGACACTCTTGCCACCCAAAACACGTGGTGGTTGGCTTCTTTGCTTTTATGATAAGGTAGCAACGGTGAGTGATTATCTCGGAGAGAATATTTGGAAGAAAAAAAGAAAGACCTAAAAAAATCGCACAGCCATTATCGGCTGTGCGATCATTTTTATTTATGAAAATGCACGAATCAAAATATTCAATAATTTTTTAGCAGGCAAGTGAAAGCCTATGAACAGCAATAATGATTCCACGGCAAGCATCAGAATCGGAAGAAGTAAAAGCAGGACCGCTTCGCTAAAACCTGACATGAAAGCCGCCAAGATTCCCATAACCAATACTCCCAATACTCCAAGACTCCAGATGAGCATGAATATTGTAACAACCGGACGCATATGCATTTTGATTGTTACCTCACACCCGTTCTCTATATCTCGAAAAGTTCCTTTTGCAATTGGCAGAAAAGAATTTCTCACATATTCCGCAGGTTTTTTATATACAGAAAAGGAATCGTCCTTTACCGATCCGACAAGAACATTTTCTCCCGAACGGTCAGTAATATCGCTCAAACGCTTAGATAATACCACAGAAGAATGGGTGAACAATATTTCGCATCTATCATCGACAAAATATGCATAAAATCCTCCTGTGCCAATTCAAAACATATGGGTTTACATAAAAGAAAAACACAATCTTTTCAGATTGTGCTCATCTTGGCGGAGAAGGAGAGATTCGAACTCTCGAACCGTTTTACCGGTTACACGATTTCCAGTCGTGCGCCCTCGACCAACTAGGCGACTTCTCCACAACTATTTTGTTGTTGCCGTCTCGTTTGACGGCTTTGATAGTATAGCACACAAGAAAGAATTTGTCAATACTTTTTTGAAAGTTTTTTGAAAAATTTTCACAATAAAAAATCCAGAAAAATTTTGAAAAAAAGTATTGACATTTGCGAAATTTATGATATAATGGAATCAGAAATCAGTAATGATTCCTAATATCAACAAGGCGGTGGACATAGTGTTAAGACACTCAAAACAGCGCGATGCGATTCTCAATAACCTTCGCGCCAGATACGATCACCCGACCGCCGATATGATTTATTCGGATATGAAAGAAATCATGCCAAATATCAGTCTTGGCACCGTTTACCGAAACCTTTCCCTTCTTTGTGAAACCGGTGATATCTTAAAGATCGGCGCTTCCATTGATGGCAAAGAACGGTATGACGGCCACACCGAATCCCATGCACATTTCTTTTGTGAAGAATGCGGAGCGGTTTATGATACTACAGCATATCTCGACGTAAGCCGGATCGAATCGGAAATCGGGGCGAAAATCAATTATGCAAGTAATACCTTGCGAGGCATTTGTAAAGATTGCCTCAAAAAAACAGCTGAATAAAAATTAAAAAATTTAACAACATAATTTATGGAGGATTTATTATGGCAAAATTCGTATGCAAAGTTTGTGGTTACATTCATGAAGGCGACGCAGCTCCCGCAAGATGTCCCCAGTGCGGCGTTCCCGCTACCAAATTTGAAGAAGTTGTAGAAAAGAAACTCTCTTGGGCTACAGAACACGTAGTTGGTATCACCGAAGGCGTTTCTGAAGACATCATCAATGATCTTCGTGCAAACTTCAACGGCGAATGCATGGAAGTTGGTATGTATCTCGCTATGTCCCGCGTAGCTCACCGTGAAGGTTACCCTGAAATCGGTCTTTACTGGGAAAAAGCAGCTCTTGAAGAAGCTGAACATGCTGCTAAATTCGCAGAAATTCTCGGCGAAGTTGTAACCCCCAGCACCAAGAAGAATCTTGAACTCCGCGTTGCTGCTGAAAACGGCGCTACCGAAGGTAAATTCGACCTTGCAAAACGTGCAAAAGCTGCGAACCTCGATGCAATCCATGACACCGTTCATGAAATGGCAAAGGACGAGGCTCGACACGGCAGAGCTTTCGAAGGTCTTCTCAACAGATATTTTGGTAAATAATTCGATGAATCGGAGGTAATTCCCCATGAAATATGTATGTCCTTGCGGTTATGTTTATGATCCCGCAGTAGGCGATCCCGATAACGGCATCGCTCCCGGCACTCCTTTTGAAGAAATCCCCGAGGATTGGGTATGTCCCACCTGCGGCCTCGACAAGAGTGCTTTTGAAAAAGAATAATCTCTTCATGTTGATAGACTCCTTCTGAAAACAAAAATAGAACCGCCGAGTGCGGTTCTATTTTTTGCACAAAAAAATTCTCCATAAATCGTTCAAAAAGCCGAAAACTTTTTTCGTAAAAACCAACAAAAATCTTCATTTTTATGATATAATATTGATAATATCGAATAAAATCAAAACCCGAAAGGAAACAATTATCATGGCTATGAAAATGAAAGTCCTCCATTACCCCGAAAAAGGCAAGATCGCTACCTTTACCAATATGCTCGCAAGTGAATATCAGGTAAAAGCAGACAAGATCCCCCCCGCATACGACTGCAGCAAAGAACGCCTCCTCTTCGTAGGTATCACTTCCGGCAAATTCATTGATGCCCCCCTCTCCCGTTTCCTTCGCGGATTGGATAGAGAAAGAGTGCAGAACGTGGCTATGTTCACCGATGCACCCGACAGCGTAATCGAAGAAATGAAAGCGATGATCACCGAAGCAGGCGCTACCATTATGGACGTTAAGAAAGTAAAAGGTAGCTTCCTTCCCTTCCTCACCGGCGTGAAACCCGAAGAAATGGAAGAACTCAAAACTTGGGCAAAAGGCATTGTCGATCAGCTTCAGGACTAATTTTTATAAAAGCAAGAGAGAACTTTTCGGTTCTCTCTTTTTTGTTGTGTCCTTCACGTCTTCTATCTCACCAACTTGTGAAGATTTGTTACGGAATATTGACAAATTTCGTTTCATAGGATATAATAAAATTGCAAAATCAACATTAGAGATGAGCGAAATGCAAAGTAGCAAAATCTCATTATGAAAAAAGTGCGCGAC
>CAYXQF010000016.1:0-29327 GCA_964466625.1 uncultured Lachnospiraceae bacterium
GTGCCATCTTTTTGGCGGTCGGCGTGCTTGCGGCACTCTATTGCCTGCTTTTCGGCGATCTGCTGGCGGCACTCACCATTCTTTTGCCGTTTGCACTCTCGGCATTTTTCTGCCTGAAGCAATTCCGTTTTGCCGCGCTCTGGTGCGTGCATACGTGGTTTGTTTTCGTGGCGCTGATCTGCTATAGCAGTATGAGCATTGCATGGAGAATGATTCCACAGACCAGCCTTTATCTTTCCCTGCCCGATGCCAATCCGATGCGCATCGTCATCGCTTGGGTCTTGTTTTTGGCGCTCATCCTTCTCATCGGCATCACCGTCTTTGTCTATCGCAAGCAAGAGTTTGCATTTTCCCGAAAAAAGCAGATCGTTTTCCTCGTTGGCACGTTTGCCACCTTGCCGATCCGCTCCTTGCTCTCGCTGATCATCAGAAAAATTCTCCTCGCCATTTTGACCGTGCAAGAATTCATGGAGATCGTGGCATCGAAGCCGTGGCGCGTATGGTCGATCGTGGATTTCTTTTTGGAGATCGCTTTCATCGCCGTCTTCACCGTCTTCCTCATTCCCACGTTTTATTTCCTCATTGACGTGATCCGCGAAAAACGCGCATCCCATCAGCAAAAATAAGAGAATCACCCCCACCTTTCAGAAAAGAAAAGGTGGGGGTTGCATTATTTGATAAAGAATGATATAATAAATAAGTAAAGTATAAAAATTGAATCCATTTTATGAACATTGGAGGAAAAAACATGAATTTTATCAGAGAAAACGCAAGAGCGGCGCTCGGTAAAGCGGAAAGAAAACTCGCTGAAATTTTCGGTGAGCTTCTCACGGGTTCTTACAGCGCGGCGTTCACTTCCGTTTTGGAAACAAACGTCATCGGTGCGGCAGGGCTTCCTTTCACAGCACCCATTCACGTTGCCATTCTGAATACGCCCGAAACCGCATGCTACGTGGATGCGTTCGGTGACGTCAGCCACCTTTTCGTTTTCGGTGACGGTGTTCGCCACTACACCATAGACGGCGAAGCTGTGATCCCCGAAGACATCAAAGCCACACTTCTCACCGTTTATCGAAACGTATGTGAAAGCGCAGGCACCCTTGCTGAAAACGGCGATCATATCATCAACCTCAAAGCTGATAAAATCGGCACACACTTTGATGCAAACCTTCTCATCGGTAACCGCATCGGCTTCAAATCGCCCTTGCTCACCACACCGAAGGGTGCGATCGACTCTCTTGGTCGCGGTTCTTTCCGTGGTACAGCGGCAAGACAGGTTACCGCAACACGTTATACACTCATTCCCGAACAGAACGGCGAACCCTGCAACCGTCAGTTCTATATCGTGGAAAACGGCAAGCAGATCTTCTATTCCGCAGACGTGGAAACCAACGTGAAGAGCGCTTACTGCCGCCATTCTCACAACTACACCGAAATTACATATGAAACCGAATGCGGCCTCAAGATCACCCGTGATCTTTTCATTCTTCCGCAGGAGGAAGGTATGCCCGAAGCGGTGGAAGCACAGCATGTCACCGTGGAAGACCTCTCGGGTACTGACAGAAAACTGAAGATCGTTTTCACAGGTATGTTCAGCCTCGCTTCCACAGAATCTCTCATGAACGACACCATTTATGCAAACGTTACATGGGAAAGCAGTCTTCTTTATCAAAACGGCAAGGCTGTTGCCGTAGCGCCCAATCCTTGGCCCGGTTACCTCAAGGTGCTCAAACGCTTCGCTACCGTCTTTGCTGATGGTGACACCATGGACGAATACACCGCAAACTACATCGACTTTATCGGCAACGGTACGCTCGAAAAGCCGCAGCACGTGGCACACCTCGCATGCTCCCCTGTCACAAAGGTCGTTTCGTTCTTTGCTATCGCAAAATCCTTTACCGTTCCCGCAAATAGTAAAAATACCGTCGATCAGCTCACCGGTCTTGTGATCACACCCGGTGGCAAGGACGATATGCTCGACACACAGCTGAATCTCCTCATCGAAAAATATAAAGATCCTGCATCGGCTGTGAATGCTTTGCAGAAAGTCAAAGATTTCTCCGCAAAATATGCAAGTTTCCTCAAGGTCAAAACCGATGACGGTGATTTCGATGCTTATGTAAACAACAACCTTCCTTTCCAGGTTTACTACCAATCTTACGTTTCCCGCTCCTTCGCATGGACACAGAAAGCATACCGTGAGATCGGGTTCCGTGAAATCCAAGATATGTTCGCTTCCCTTTACTATATCATCGGTATGGGCGCGGACGGCCTTGCCAGAGAAATGCTTGGCAACTGGATCTCCAACGTTCATGAAATGGGTTATGCAAACCACAACTTCTATCATTCCGGCAAAGAACCCGGCATGTGCTCTGATGACGGCTTGTGGCTCGTGCAGGCGATCTTCCGTTATATCTCCCTTACCGGCGATACCGAATTTTTGAATGCACAGTTCCCCATCGCAGGCACCGAAGGCAAGATGCGATCTCTTTGGGAAACACTTCTTGCCGTTGTCACCTATAGTGGCAAGATCTCTGTCGGCGCACACGGTCTGCCGCTTCTTGACAAAGCAGACTGGAATGACTGCTTGAAGCTCGATGACAACTGGATCAATGGTCCTGAAAAAGAAAAACAGTACAAAGCACAGCTCGAAGCAGATGGCACCGAATACGGTGTTCCCTTCAAGAGCGAATTCTCTGAAAGCGTCATGAACGCATTCCTTCTCAAGATCGCTTACGATGAGCTCGCTGTGATCGCAGGACTTGCCGGCAAAGCTGAAGCAAAAGCGGAAATGGAAAGCCTCGCAAGCGCACTTACAGAGCGTATCCAGACACATTGCTGGAAAGATGACTTCTTTGCAAGAGCACTCGTTGGCGGCAAGCGTGAAGGTGGCTACACTTACCTTGGCGCAGGCAAAGACGGCATCAGCGCAGACGAAAACATCGACGGTACTTATTACCTCAACTCCTTTAGCTGGTCGGTTTTCGCAGACGTTGCCACCGAAGAACAGATCCGCATCATGCTTGATACCATGAAGCGTTATCTCGTGACCGACGCAGGCATCAAGCTTTGCACACCTGCAGACCTCGGTAAGCTCGCACAAGGCACGGCAAGCAGCTCCTACTTCCCCGGCGACCGTGAAAACGGCGGTGTCTTCAAGCACGCGGCTATGATGGCAGCTTCCGCTTTCCTGAAGGCGGCAAAAACTGTTTCTGATGAAGCGCTCGCATCTGAACTCGCAGAAACTGCATTCTTTGCGATGGATACCGTTTATCCCTTCAAGACGATGGCACACCCCTATTTCACTAAGGGTAATCCTCGCTTCTGCACACAGTATAACAACACCACCACCGGCGAAAACATCGGCCCGATGCTTTCCGGTACAGCAAGCTGGCTGAACCTCACCTTGATGGAAATGCTCGGCATCGGCTATGACGGCGACGATATGGTATTCTCGCCCGTTCTCGAAGCAGATAAGACCGACGTTTCTTACACTGTCACCAACGGCGACACCATTCTGAACGTAAACATCAAGAAGCCCGAAGGCTTCCACCGTGTGAATGAAAAGGCAACCTTCACCTTCGACGGCGTGCCCTTCAGCGGCAGAATGCCTCGTCCTGCAGACGGCAAAACACACGAGATCCAGATCGTGCTCGCTTAAAAAAGCGGCGAGGTCAAATTCGAACGCTCTCTTATAGTAAAACAAAAAGCATCTGCATTTCGACTGGTTCTTATAAGGATATTTACAAATTTGGCAGAGAGATTGTTTTCTCTGCCAATTTTATGTAATAATGAAACGACCGAAAAGCCTCCCCCTCTGGGAGAGGTGGCGGCGTAGCCGACGGAGAGGGTAAAAGTGCAAAACAAAAGCACTCTCACCCGCTATCGTGGGAGCTCTCCCAAAGGGAGAGCCTTGCTAAACGCCCGTGCAACCTTAGGGGTATGGGATTTGCCCGATGCCTTTTGTAATACAACGGCGAAACTGGCGCGATAAAGCAGGATAATAAATAGGAACTTGAATCCTTTCCACTCAAATTCTCCATACGGGGGATTTACAAACATCGGCTTTAAGAGTATTCTTATCAGTGTAAGAGTATTTTTGTTAATGAAGGGAGACACAAAATGAATCAGCAAGCCATAGGTCAGTTTATTGCAACAAAACGAAGAGAACAAAATCTTACTCAAGAGCAACTCGCAGAAAAAATTGGAGTTTCAAACAAAACTGTCTCAAAATGGGAAACGGGAAAAACGATGCCTGAATATTCAGTCGTTGAGCCGCTATGCGCGGTACTGAATATTTCTGTAAGCGAATTGATTGCAGGGAAGGAAAAAGCCCCGATAGAAAATAATTCGTCGCAAGAAGATATAGCATTATTATCTTATAAAGTAGAACAGTTGGAAAAAAGCAAAATGTCCCGTGTTGAAACGCATAATACCGTACAAACAGGAGTTTCTTTCGGGTGCGTTATCGCAGCAGTTGTCAGTTATGTACATTGGCAATCCATCGGTTGGGCAATTCTCCATGGGATACTGGGCTGGATTTACGTAATCTACTATCTGATAATGTATTGACAAATCCTAATTACAGAATAGTTAACCCCGACAGGTCCAAATAAATCTGTCGGGGTTAATCTTTATTTACTGCGGATCAAATTCATCTTCTGCGAGTAAACTTCTTTACGAGAAGGAGCCTTTTTTGCAGATGCTTTTTTATTGCTTTACAAAAGACTCGTAAGATCATACGAACCAAGATAAGCTTTCGTATTCATGACCATTTCACGGAAAAGGTCTTTTGCTTCTTCGCGTGTGCAGGTCACAAGAGGATCGTTGGCAAATACATTGAAGATCGCATCAAGATCACGCGCCGCGATCGCACGATCGAGCATTTCCTGCATACCCGAAATACGCGCTACCAGCGGATAGATCGGTGCAGGAACTTCTCCGGCAAACACGGGGGTAACGGTGCCGGAACGGAAAACCGCATTGGTTTCCACCACAGCACCCATCGGCAGATTCGGGATCTGTCCACGATTGGGCATATTCACGTTGGTGACAAGCTCACAAAGTCCGAGAATGGAACGCAGTTGACGCACACCTTCCTCACCCGTACCACGGATCTCCACTTGCATCTTGCCTGTGCGAAGTGCTTCGCTCTTAGCAAGACGATTTGCAAGATCTTGTTTGCGCCAAGCCACGGTCGTAAGACCAAAGCCCCAGCGTTCAATGGTGTCTGTTCCGCCAAGATACCATTTTCCCTCGCAAAATTCAGCAAGATGTCTGTCACCTGCTGCCGCGATATAGCCATATCTGCCGAAAAGATCCATCTTCACCTTTTCTGTGCAAGCAAAGCGCGCGTATTCATCACGGCTGATCGCAAGCGCATCTTCCATGCGTTTTTTGCCTGCCTCGTTCATGTAACCCGTCTCACCGTATTTTTCCGCAAATTTTTCATATACGGGGAAAAGATCTATATTTTTATATCTCGCTTCGGTCAGCCAAGTGAAGTGATTGACAGCTACGGGATTGACTTTAATATCATGACGGCTCTCAGCTTGGATACCAAGAATATCCGAAAGCGCCGTCTTCAGCACGTTCTGCGTGCCGAACACTTCATGACAGCAACCGAAAGCTTTGATCTTCGGAAATACACGGTAAAGTGTTTTGATGCAAAGTGTCATGGGATTGGTATAGCTGATCACCCAAGCGTTCGGACAATAATCCTTGATATATCCTGCAATTTCCTCATACATCGGAACGGTGCGCATCGCGCGAACAATGCCGCCGGGACCGGAGGTATCACCCACCGACTGATAGATACCGTATTTTTCAGGCGTATGCACGTCGCTTTCCATCTCATCAAACGTACCGGGCATGATGGAAATGATGACAAAATCCGCGCCTGTCATCGCTTCTTTTGCCGTTTTCACCGCGTGATAATTCCAAATTGACTTCGCATCGGGAAGCGTTTTATACTGATTGCCGATGATCTCATTGTGGCAAGCCGCTTCATAATCAATGTCATAAAGATAAACGTCACCCGAAATATCTTCTGCCGCCGCAAGATCGCTCATGAGCCCCCAAGCCCAGCCGCGCGAACCGCCGCCAACGTACGCAATTTTGATGTTTTCCACCTTATTTTCCTTGTAATTCATATCAAATACCTCCGTATTTTTTTCTTTACTTTTATTATAGCGGAAAGTCTGTTTTCATGCAAGGAAAAATGAAAAATAATTTTCAAATGATCATTTTGTTGTATCATCAACAAATTCGTTTCCCTAAAATATAATTTATACGCGAAATAAACTTGACTTATCACCGAAAAAATGATATCATTATTTTGTTAAAGATTTTTGAATCAAAAATGAACAAAAGGGGGATAGTAGCCAAAATTCGCCGTCTTTTCGACAAATCCATGAACAAAAACAACTCGGAGGTTAATCTATGAGCTTTCTTATTGAAGCTGTATCTCAGCTGACCATTCAACAGGTCGCCATGTGGATCATCGGCGGTCTTTTGATCTATCTTGCCATAAAAAAAGATATGGAACCCGCACTTCTCCTTCCTATGGGTTTTGGTGCGATCCTTGTTAACATTCCGCTCTCTCCCGTTATCGCAGAAAGCGGTATCATTCGTTCTCTCTTTGCTGTCGGTATCGAAGCCAGCGAAGCAATGCCGCTTCTCCTCTTCATCGGTATCGGTGCGATGATCGACTTCGGTCCCCTGCTCACAAATCCGAAGCTCTTCATTCTCGGCGGTGCAGCACAGTTCGGTATTTTTATCACCATTATCCTCGCTGCCATGATCGGTTTCCCGATCAACGACGCGGCTTCCATCGGTATCATCGGTGCAGCTGACGGCCCCACAGCGATCCTCGTTTCCCAGATCCTCAAATCCAATTACACCGCGGCGATCATCGTCGTTGCTTATTCCTACATGGCACTCGTTCCGATCGTGCAGCCCGTTGTTGTGAAGGCTTGCACCACCAAAAAGGAACGCATGATCCGCATGGCTTATAACCCTGCGTCCATCTCCAAAACAACACGTATCCTTTTCCCGATCCTCGTAACTCTCATTTCCGGCTTGATCGCTCCCGATTCCCTTTCTCTCATCGGTATGCTCATGTTCGGTAACCTTATCCGTGAATGCGGCTGCCTCAAATCTCTTTCCGAAACCGCGCAGACCGTTTTCGCAAACATCATCACTCTTCTTCTCGGTATCACCATCGCGTTCCAGATGCAGGCAGAAGCATTCCTTCGCTTCGAAACCCTTATCATCATGGCGCTCGGTCTTTTCGCATTCGTATTTGACACCGTCGGCGGCGTTATGTGTGCAAAGATCATGAATATCTTCTCCAAGAACAAGATCAACCCCATGGTCGGTGCGGCAGGTATCTCCGCATTCCCGATGGCTTCCCGCGTAGTCCAGAAAATGGGTCTCAAGGAAGATCCCACCAACCACTTGCTCATGCACGCTGTTGGTGCAAACGTTTCCGGTCAGATCGCTTCCGCAATCGTCGGCGGTCTTATCATCGGTCTTGTATTGTAAGAAAGGACGGTATCCAATATGTTTGATAATCTCACCCCCATGAACTGGGAAACCATTAAAATGTCCCTCAATATCACATGGCAAGGTCTTCTTGCGATCTTCGTTGTTATCGGTCTTATCATCGTTGCTGTAAAGCTCACCACCTTCATCACCGGTAAGCTCGAAAACAGAAAAAAGAACAAAGGCTAACTCTCGTAGGGTTTCTCCCCACACTCCACCAAGGGACTTGTCCCTTGGAATCCGACAGCTCGCCTACCATAGCGAGATCTATTCGAGGAATTTCCTATCAATAAAAAAATCTCTCCCAAAGAAATGGGGGAGATTTTTTTATTGGGATTCCAAAGGGGCAAGCCCCTTTGGCAGGTGCAGGACAGCGTCCTGCTCAAGCATTGTAATAAAGAACGAGGAACACAACGGAGATGAGAATCAAAGCGATGCCGATCCAAATGAGAAAATACGGAACGGCTTTTCTTTTTTCCTTTTTCTTCATTTTGTATTCATAATAGCCGCCTTCATCGCGGGTTTTCCGAAACGGTGTAAAAAGCCAGATCACGGAACGAAAACCATACGAGATGATGTCAAGCGTGCCTGCATGAGCCGCCACAAAGAGAAGCCCAAAGCCGAAATACATAAATCCCACGATGAAAAAGCCATCGCTGATCGCCTGCATGATCTGCTGTGTGGTTTCTGCTTCGAAAATTCCCTGCCAATACATGATAAGCATGGCAAGGATCAAAGCTACCACAGACGCTATTACGTATTTTTTCAATGTGTTTTTCATGTCTTATTTCAATTCTTTCACGTATTTATCAAATTCCTCGGTGTTGCAGTTTACGAAGTGACCGGGCGCAACCTCACGAAGTGTAGGCTGTTCCTTGCTGTAATCATGCTCCGCAAGAGGATTATACGTGATTCTCTTGCGCTGTTTTTCGTAAACGGGATCGGGGAGCGGAATCGCGGAAAGGAGCGATTTCGTGTAGGGGTGAAGCGGATTTTTGAAAAGCTCATCGGAAGGAGCAAGCTCAACCAGCTTACCGTAATACATAACACCGATTCTATCCGAGAAATATTTAACAACGGAAAGGTCGTGTGCAATGAAAAGAATGGTAAGACCGAGCTGATCGCGAAGGTCGTTGAGCAGGTTGATAACCTGCGCCTGAATAGAAACGTCAAGCGCGCTGACAGGTTCGTCCGCGATGATGAGTTCCGGTTCCATGATAACCGCTCTTGCAACGCCGATACGCTGCTTCTGACCGCCCGAAAATTCGTGCGGATAACGGGAAGCGTGTTCCTTTACAAGACCAACGAGTTCGAGAATTTTGAAAACCTTTTCATCGATGACCTTTTTGTCCTTTTCACCGTTGATGACAAGACCTTCCGCAATGATATCGCGAACCGTCATACGGGGGTCAAGAGAAGCAACAGGGTCCTGGAAGATCATCTGGATCTTGGTAACGAGCTTGCGGTCTACGTGCTTGTGATCGTGGATCGCACTTGCCATTTCTTTTTTCTGTTCTTTGATGAACGCTTTGGTTTCTTCCGTCTTTTTTGCGATAGCCGCCGCATCAGCGCCCGATTTTTTGAACGCTTTCAGCTCTGCTTCCGCATTTTTGATCGCATCTTTGTAGCACTTTGTGCCTGCCGCGATACGTTTGCCCTTGAAAAATACGTTGCCCGAGGTGATGTCATAAAGACGGATAACGGAACGGCCCGTGGTGGTCTTACCGCAACCGGATTCACCTACAAGACCGAAAACTTCGCCCTTGTGGATCTCGAAGCTGACGTCATCAACCGCTTTCAGGGATTTGAAATACTGGCAAAGGTGATCAACCTTCAGCAAAACTTCTTTGTTGTTTTCCATTATTGTTCACCTCCACGTTCACGCATTCTCTGGATTCTTTCGGTAACGATCTTCGGCGGATCGACCTTCGGTGCATTTTCATGGAGCAACCATGTTGCCGCGGAATGTGTTTCCGAAATGCGGAACATCGGAGGCTGAAGCTCGTAGTCGATTTCCAAAGCATATTTGTTTCTCTCTGCGAAAGCATCGCCTTCGGGAGGATAGATCATGTTCGGAGGCGTACCGGGGATCGCTTCCAAACGTTCATTGGTATCAAGGTCGGGCATGGAAGAAAGGAGCGCCCATGTATAGGGGTGTGCAGGACGGTAGAAGACGTCTTCGGAAGTACCGCATTCTACGATCTTGCCCGCATACATAACGGCGATTCTATCCGCCATATTCGCAACGACACCAAGGTCGTGCGTGATAAAGATGATGGAAAGCTTGCGCTGTTCCTTGATCTTGTTGATAAGCTCGAGGATCTGTGCCTGAATGGTTACGTCAAGCGCGGTGGTAGGCTCGTCGCAAATAAGGATATCGGGGTTTGCGGCAAGAGCCACGGCGATAACGATACGCTGGCGCATACCGCCGGAAAATTCAAAGGGATACTGGCGGAAACGCTTGCGGGGGTTGGCGATACCAACCTCTTCCATGAGCTTGATCGCTCTGTGTTTTGCCATCGCCTTAGTCACCTTATAAACGATGCCGGAAGCATTCGTTTTGAGATCGTCGATGAGCGCAACGGTTTCTTTTTCAAATTCACGTCTGGTAAAGGTCTTGACCACGATTTCATAGTGCGCGCGCAAGCGTTCAATGATATTCAAAATATCCTGCTTTGCGACATCAAGGTCAATGAGCGCCGCGGGAACGACTTTCCATTCGGGTGTTTTGCCGCTTGCAACCAAACGGTCATATTTTTTCTGCTGTTTATCGTGAACCTTCTGCACGGCTTTGTTTCTCGGGATCGCTTGGAAATAGCTGTCGATCGCATGGAGAAGGCTTGTGCCGAAGGTATACGCGATGTTATCTTTGTTGATCTCAAGATGGTCAATGGAATCTTCCACCGCTTCGATCAAACGCTTTGCGTAGTCCATAACCGCTTTTTTATCCAAAGCTTCGGGCGCAAAGACAAAGTTTGCCTGTTCGAGAAGCGCAAGAACTGCTTTTTTCTTCTCTGCGTAAATGCGGGCAGAATAGCGCAGAGCGATCTCTGCGTCGCTGAGGAATTCGCGCATAAAGTTATCGTCAAGATACTTGAGCAGATATTCGTTCAGCGCGGCGATGGTCATATTCGGGAGAGGCTTGTCGCTGAACTGCAGATAATAGCCCATGCGGAAGAAGTTCGGTTCGTCCTTTTTCTGTGCCGCTTCCAAAATGCCGACGATGTTCGTAAGATTTGCCGAAACTTCCGCAAGATCGCCAGCTTTGATCTTCTTGGAAAGATCTTTTTTGATCGCTTGGATCAATTCTGCGAGCTTTTCAGCATCTTCTTTCACGAAATAATCGTTGTAAGTCTTGCCTGCCAAGGAAAGAACGTCATCGATCTTATCCTTGATGCCTTCAAGAGATTTCTTTTCAATGAGGAATGTGATCTCTTTGATATAAGGGATCGCTTCCTCTGCCGCTTCCTTCGCTTCGTTATATGCCTGTTCAAGCTCGGTGTGCTTGAATTCAAACGCATTGAAGTTTTTGCAAGCGGTGCGAATTTCGTTTTCGGTCTTTGCCTTCACGGGCATCAGACCGGAGATCTTTTCGTATTCGCCCTTCGCGATAGCGGTCACCATCGTTTCTTCGAGGAGCTTCAAGGTGTTGTTAAACGCGATCTTGCTGGCGCGCTGTCTTGCTTTGCCCTTGAGGATCATCGCTTCGGTAAGCTGTTTGCCGATTCGCATGATGGGGTTAAGGCTCGACATCGGGTCCTGGAAGATCATCGCGATCTTGTCACCGCGGATACGGCAAAATTCCTCTTCGGAAATTTTAAGCAAGTCGCGGCCGTCATAAATGATCTCGCCGCCCTCGACGATGGCATTGCCTGCGAGGATACCGAGAATGGATTTGGAGGTTACGGATTTACCGGAACCGGATTCGCCTACGACAGCAAGCGTTTCGCCCTGATGAAGATCAAAGCTGATATCGCGCACGGCTTGCACTTTGCCGTTTGCTGTCTTAAAAGAGATTCGTAAATTTTTAACTTCAAGTTTCTTTGCCATGATATTAGTCCTCCACGCCCTTCAAAGATGGGTTGAACGCATCTCTGAGCCCGTTACCGAAGAGGTTGAACGAGATCATAAGGAGCGAAATAAAGAGTGCCGGGAAAAAGATAACGTGCGGATATGTGGCAAGCAGGTTATTACCGCCCGAGAGCAAAGTGCCTACGCTCGTCTGCGTGGAGCTTTCGAGGTTAACGATACCGAGGTAAGTAAGGCTCGATTCGGAGAAGATAACGCCGGGGATCGAAAGCACGCTACCCGTGATGAGCGTACCCATCGCGTTCGGGAAAATGTGCTTAAACATAAGACGGGAGTCTTTCGCGCCAAGCGTTCTCGCGGAAAGGATATATTCTTGCTTTTTGAAGCGATAGAACTGCATACGGGTACGAGCCGCCATACCGATCCAGCCCGTTAGCATAAAGGCAAAGATGAGTGACCACACCGGCCCCACCTTTGATGCCAGATGCAACTGGAAAAGTGACATGACGACCATGCTCGGAATGCTACCAAGCACGTCGCTGATACGTTCCATGATAATGTCCACGGCACCGCCGTAGTAACCTTCGATCGCACCGTAGATAGCACCGATGAAAAGGTTTACAAAAGATACGCCGAGCGCAAGGAGCAAAGAGAATCTCGCACCTGCTGCAAGACGGGTAAGGATATCCTGACCTTTTGCGTTCGTACCGAAAAGGAAGCAGGGTTCTTCGCCGTAGCGATACTGGAAGTAAGTATACTTGAATACACGGCAAACGTAGGTCTTCGCGGAGGAAGTACCGCCGATTCTTGCGTAGCGGTAGCTGCCGTTGTCGCCTTCGATACGGAGGCTGTCATAGCCGTCATCATTACCGGTGGTGAGATAGATATCATCATATTCACCCTTGGAATTGAGGATCGGCGCGCCTTTCATATCACATTCATACCAAATATTTGCGTCGGTTTTCATCGCGCTGTTTTGGATCTTGGAAAGGTTTACGGCAGGATAGATAACCTGAATGCCCGTTTCATTCTGCCAAGCCTGAATGTCCTTGAACTGTGCTTCGGTAAGTGTCATATAATACATACCGTTTTTGATGTAAGAGTCCATACGCACGTCATAGAACGTGGTTCTGGAGGTACTGGAAGTATCCACGTAGTTTTCGCGGTAAACCTTTGTCATGATCGACATACCCGTTTCCACTTCAATCGCTTTCCAGTAGAAATAGTCGCTCTTGTTGAGCGTCACATCCTGACAGCCGTCCCAGATGCCGAGAGGCGCGAGAAGTTTATTCTTTGGCAGAAGCGTAGTATACTGCAGATATGTGGTGTCAGTCAAAGCTTCCGTGTAGTTTGTGGAAGCGATGATGGGTGTGAAAATGGAGAAAAGGAGAAGGAAAAGAATGATGCAAGCCGCAACGACAGAGCTTTTATTCTTGCAGAATCTCGTCCAAACGTCCTTCGCATAGCTGACGGGCTTCGTATCAAACTTCTTGTCCGTCACACGTTCAGCCTTATTGGCGAACTTAAATTTTTCCATGGGAATCTTATTGTAATCCATTTATTTTTCCCCCATTCTGATACGAGGATCCACAAATCCATAGCTAAGGTCAACAAGCAGACCGGAGAAAAGACCGACCGCTGTGTAGAAGCAGTTGAGAAGCATATAGAAGTTGTAGTCAAGAGATGTGATCGAGTTGAGGTAAAGCGGACCTACGCCGGGAATACCGAATATCTTTTCGATGACAAGAGAACCACCGATGATACCGATAAATTCACCCATGATCATCGGGAAGATCGGCACCATGGAGTTACGGAGCGCATGGCGCACGGTCGCCTGACCGCGAGTAAGACCTTTGGTTCTCGCGAGGAGCATATATTCACCCGTGAGAACTTCGCAAAGCTCCGCTCTGGTGTAGCGCGCAAGACCTGCGATCGTACCGAAGCCAAGCGCGAGGATCGGAGGGATCACGGAAACAAACATTTTCCATGAGAAGTAGTCCGTACCTGCGATCATCTGCATCGGGAAGATCTGCCATTTGAAGCAGAGCAGATACTGAACGAGGAACGCGTAAACGTAAGAGGGAACGGAAATGAAGACCATAACGCCCGTGGAGATCACGTGGTCCTGCCATTTGTTTTTCTTGAGCGCGGCATAAATACCGAGCATAAGCCCGATCGGAACGGCGAAAAGCATCGTATAGGCATTGACAAGCATGGTGGCGGGAAGCTTACTTACGAAAACGTCCCAGCAATCCTGACCTGCATAAAGTTTTTCGGAAACGCCCCAGTCGCCGCCGAGGAGTGTCTTCTGAATGAAGATACCGTACTGCACGAGAATCGGCTTATTATAGCCGAGCTTTTCTCGACGCATTTCGATGATGGCTTGGTCCTTGCCAAACTGCTGTGCTTCCGTTGTCGGCAGCAGCTTTACGAGGATAAAGCACATTGACGTGATGATGAAAAACACCACCAGCATCAAAAGAATTCGTTTTAATACATATTTAACCATAAAGTTGTACCAATCCTTCTGCTGAACTCTGCCCTTGGGGCAGGCAAATTGCATTTGCGAGCTCTTTAGGATCTCATGAGTTGCCAAAAAAGGACACCAAAAAAGCGATTAAAAAGCGTGCAAATGCAATTTTCTCAGCATTCGCAATCTATTTCGTATTTTTTGTAAAAATCCGTAAATAACACGCTACCCCCGAGAGAAAAACCCTCGGGGGAGCCAAAATCCAATTGCCCCGTTTTGACGGGTTATGGTTTATTTGTAGTTAAGAGTGCCGCCCTGTTCAGCAACGAATGCTTCCCATTCAGCGTCAGTGTAGTAGTACTGATAGTACTTGATGCCACCACGGCCGATACCGTAGATGTAATCTTCGGTATAGTACTTGATCTGCATACCCTTGAGGGCTGCGGAACCGTCGTCCATGATCGGGATCATATCGTATGTCTGGAGAACTGCGCCTTCGATAGCAGCGAGGATATCAAGACGAACGGAAGCAGGAACATCTTCGTCAGCAGAGCCTGCGGAGAAGGTCTTTTCTGTGCCGTCAGCAGCTACGATGGTAATTTCAGTACCGCCGATAGCCTGTGTCCAATCCCAAACGGAAGCGGTGTAATCAACGCCGTCGATGGTAACGGTGAGAGTTTCAGCAGAAGTATCCCAAGAGGGGTCATACTGATAGTTGGAGGAAGTGT
This sequence comes from uncultured Lachnospiraceae bacterium, assembly GCA_964466625.1. GTDB lineage: Bacteria > Bacillota > Clostridia > Oscillospirales > CAG-272 > QALR01. Next base: position 14,773 of record CAYXQF010000016.1, read on the forward strand.
AAGCTTCCATGAGACCATAGGGGTCAAGAGCCATACCGTTCCAACCTACACCGAAGAGAAGGTCAACCTGGTTGGATTTGAGAGCTGCGTCAAAAGAGTTACCGATGGTATCGTCTCTTGTGAAGGTGAGCTTGCCTTCGAGCTTAGTGCCCTTAACAGCTTCTGTATAGTTGTTTACGAGGAAGTCGTAACCGTTATTGTAGAAGGTGGAGGAGGCGCTGGGAATACCGATGCAGATCTCGATCACGTCGTCTTCGTCCATAAGGCCCTGTTCGATCGCGATATCGTAAGCCTTGCTGAAGTATTCTTTACCCATTTCAAGGTTGTAGCCTGTGATGGATTCGATCGCATCGTCCTTGGTAGCGTAGAGCTTACCTTCGCCAATTTCATCAGAAAGACCCCAGAAATCTACGAGAACGTCTTTTGCCTGTTCGGTAGTTCTGTAAGCAACACCTGCTTCAGGGTCGGAAATGATGAGTTCGGAGTATACTGCGAACGCAGCGGAGTTTGTAGGAGAGGTTGCAAGGCAGAATGCAGCGCGGTCGAGCGAGAAGGAGAGAGCCTGACGGAATTCCTTAACGGTAAGGATCGTCTTGTTGGTGTTTTCCTTCTTAGCCTGTTCAGCAGTCAAAGCCTCGAAGTCAGGGTTGATCGCAATAAAGTATGTGGAAGCACCCTTGGTGTAGTAGGTGTGTTCAGACTTGGAGTAGATTTCCATCTGGTCTTTGTCGAGGCCCTTGCCATCGAGTTTACCCTGGAGGAAGAGTTCCATTGCTGTTGCGGGTTCTGCAACGTAATCGTAAACGATTCTTGTTGTCCAGTAACGGTTTTCGTTTTCTTCATCGTTGTAACCGAAGTAGTAGGGGTTCTTAACGAGAGTGAACTGCTTGTCGTTCTGGAAGGTTTCGAGCATGTAAGGACCATAGGACATGGTGGTTTCTGCGGAAGTACCGTAGGTGTTGTAGTATACACCGTCTTCCATCTTGGTGCAGGAATTGTAAAGTTCTTCGTGAACGAGGAGAGTGGGCATATTGTACTTGAGTTCGAAGCCCTTAAGAGGAGATTCGAGAATGTATACGATTTCGTAGTCGGAAATAGCCTTAACACCAACCGTTTCATAAGCATAGGTATCGTATGTTTTTTCAGCTACGAAGAAGTCGAGTTCTTCGTTGGGTTCAGTCTGCCACCAACCGATAAGAGCTTCCCAAGCTGCTTTGAGAGTAGCGTCGGCTTTGATTTCAGCAAGAGTCTTACCTTCCATAGCAGCAGCAGCCTCAGCAGTGAAAGCAGGCATATCGCCGCCGTAGTTGGAGATGAGATAGTTTGCGCAAGCAACGGCATCATAAGATGCGGGGAAACCCATAGAACCTCTCATGGAGCATTCATATTTGTGACCTTCACCGGGAGCGTCGAGTGTGAATACGAGTTCAGCATCGAGATCTTCGGAGTAAACTTCGTGAATGCTGTCAGCAGCGAGAGTTACGGTTTTGCCACTGTAGAAATAGTTCTTTGCGTTAACGATCTTGAAAGAACCGCTGTAAACGGAGTCAGCTCTGTAGTTGGCTGCTTCGGGGTTGAGAAGAAGTTCGATGGAGTTTACGAAGTTCTGCGCGGTGATGGGAGTGCCGTCCTGCCATTTGATGTCGTCGCGGATCGTAACTTTCCATGCTTTTGCGGTATCGCCTTCTGCGATGCCCCATTCTTCGCCAACGTAGTCAGCAGTTACGTCAACGGGTTCGCCGATAGCCATATCGGGAACGAGTGCATAACCGTCATAGGTTTCGTTGTAGTCGAAGGTGTAGAAACCTGCAGAAGTGTAATCTGCGATGATAGCATCTGTAGAGGTTACATAGTCATGGACATTCCAAAGGGTGGGGAATGTGGAAAGATAAGAGTTGTAGGTGTACTCTGCGCCTTCCTGTTTTTCAAACTCAACGATGAAGTCGGGGAGTTTGCTTTCTTCTTCACCGCAAGCGGTGAGAACTGCGCAAGCTGCAACGACCATAGCGAGAGCCAAAACAAGAGAGAGTACTCTCTTCATTTTCTGGAACATGGTTTTGTTCTCCTTTTATAATATAAATTTTTCCAAACAAACTGCCTAAAAGAGGGAATTTGTGAAGATGTTCCATCTTCACAAAAAAGGGGTACCCCTTTTTTGTGCTTCATTTGATTGTAAAATACAAAATACCGACAAAAACATAGCGGTAAACGGCATTTCCCGCCATATTTTGCCGGACATTGCATAGTTGGTATTTTAGCACAAAAATAAACCATTGTCAACATTTTTGTATACATTTTTCGCAAATTTGTTAACAAATTATTCAAACATTTTTCATTTTTCTCATTAACCGCGCGCAAAGTCTTCCTTATCTATATATGCACCCACGCGCATTTGGTTCATCTTTTTCCCCGAAAGCCACCGCCGCCGCGTCTTTGACTCTTGACCGCAAGGGAATTTTATGGTAGAATATAAGAATATAAAAAACAATAAAAAAGACATCAAAGGATATAAATCATGAAAACCAAACATGCACCGCACATCTCCGCCTATGACGCGGAGGTTCATCACGCAAAAAGTGCAGGCAAGATCATCGCTTTTTATGCGTTTTTCTTGAGCCTTGCTTTCCTCATCGCCACCCCCATCGCCATCAAGGTCACAAATGAAACGGATTTCTGGCAAAATCTCCTCTGTATTCTGACCTCCCCCTCCAAGCTCGTCACAGACTATTTTGCCCTCGGCGGACTCGGCAGTACTTTTTTCAATGCCGCCATCTGCGGTCTTGCCTGCAACATCATCATTCAGGTCAGCCGCGTGAAAGCTTCTGCCACCACCTTTGCAGGCTATATGCTTGTCGTAGCGCATTGCTTCTACGGTCTGAATTTTCTGAATATGTGGCCGCCGTTCATCGGGGTCCTCATCTGCTGTAAGCTCACAAAAAAGCGCTATCGCGATAATGTTCATGTTTCTCTTTTTGCCACAGCGCTCGGTCCCTTCATCAGTGACTTCCTTTTCCGTTACACCCTCGGTGAACGCTTCGCCCTCGGTGAAGTGCAGACCACTGTGCTTGGTGTCATTTTGGCGCTTCTTTTCGGCATCGCCGTTGGTTTCGTTGTTCCCGCGCTTCTTCCCGGCACCACTGCCATGCACCGCGGCTACAATATGTATAAAGCAGGACTTGCCATCGGCCTGCTCGGCGTTTTCATCTATGCTTTCATGTATCGCACGCTCGGCATCGACTCCCCCGATTCGCTCGTCATTGAAAATCCCACCTACTATGCTCTGCCCTATGCTTACCGCGGATTTATGAACGTCTTTTTCATCATTCTTTTCACGGTGACGATTTTCATGGGCTATGCTTTCAACCGTTTCAGCTTCCACGGCTACAAGCAGCTCCTCCACAGCACGGGTTATGGCACAGACTTCCTTGATAAATTCGGCATGCCCGTTTGTCTGATCAACGTGGGCGTTTATGGTCTTTGTATCCTCGCATATCTGAATATTATCTTCATTTTGCCTGAAATTTTCCCGTTTCTCCCCGAGGGTGTCGGCTTCACAGGCGCCACCGTTGGCGTCACCTTTGCCGCCCTCACCTTTTCCGCAGACGGTCAGCACCCCCGCACCGTAGCGCCCATCGCGCTCGGCTATCTGCTTTTGCTTGTGCTCACCTGCACCATCTGTCTTCTTTGCCGCATGGACGTGCCGTGGACACTTTCCACACAAGGTTACATCAACGGCATCGCCTTTGCCACAGGTCTTTGCACCTTCTCCGGTAAATACGGTTGGAAAATCGGCGTTTTGGCAGGCTTTGTCAGCGCCATCATCTGCACCTCCACAGCCGCGATGCACGGTGGCTTCGTCCTCTATAACGGCGGCTTCAACGCCGGTCTCACCGCGCTCATTCTTCTTCCCATTCTCGATTTTTACAAAGTCAAGCCGAAATTCGAAGACGACGTATAAACAGCACAAGGGCGCTGCCCTTGACTCGCTCAAGGGACTCGTCCCTTGAGAATCCCGATGTGGGAGATATATTTGCAAAAAAAGTGTAGGATTTTCGTCCTACACTTTTTTATTTATTCAGTCACTTCAAAATAGCCGTAATGCGTGCCGACGGCGGAATAAAAGACAACACGATATTTGCCCGGCGGAAAATCAAAATCATATCTTGTCAATTTATCATAATTCAAAGGAAATCGTTTTTCTTCATTCTCTTCCACCCAATAAATTTTCCAACTGTTTTCAAAGGGAACTCTTATCCAAACTAACCGAGGCTCTTCAATCAGAGGGCGATAAGACTCATTTTTGTAATAACCATACAATTTTTCTATATAATAGCTGAGGCAAAAAATATAGGGTTTTCCCGTAGCATTTTCTATGTGTATATAAATCTCGTCAGGAAAATTTGACATAGAGATCACATTCGGTTCTACCGTAATTTGAATATCATAATCTTCCGGATTGATCTCGGGTTCTTCCCCTTTATAGAAATAATAAGGTGCGTGCTCCCACGATGCGGAAAGATCGGGCTCCCAAACCGTTGTTTCCTCAAGCACCGTGGTTTCGGTCGTTCCTTCCGTTTGTGCCGTTGTAGTATCGACACTCGACGCGGTCGTGTCGGTCGCATCAGGAATCTCTTCCGCGCAACTGCACAAAAAGCAGAGAGTAGCGGCAAGAAAAAGCACAAATATTTTTCTTAACATGAGATCACCTCCTACTGTTTTCACTTTTATTATATCATAACAGGGATTTCAGGTCAATATTTCCCTTTCTTTCATTTGAGTTTTTTGGGATATCTCTCTCGAAGCTCTTCCATAAAGGGAGATTCCGCATTTTTCACGGTTAAAAAACAAACTTTTTTCTTTGCGCGCGTCATCGCGACGTAGAAAAGACGGCGTTCCTCTGCAGACGGATATTTTTCCGCACTTGCGAGCAAACAGCGCGCGATCTCATGATCGGTGACACGGCTGGGAAAGCCCATCGTTCCGCTTTTGTTGTTGAGGATAAAAACGTAGTCCGCTTGCAAGCCTTTGGCTTTGTGTGCCGTCATAAAGCAGATAGAAAGATCCCCTCTTTCGGCACAAGAATATTCGGTGATGCCGAGATTTTCCGAGGTCACTTCCAAAGATGCAAGCGATTCGAGCATTTTTCTGTCAGAAAGATAGCGTCCAATGAGAAAAACCGTGCTTTTTTTCGGAAGCTTTTCGAGTGTTTGCGCCATCGCAAGCACTGCTTCCTGCTCCGTATCCCCCGAAAGGAGAGAAAGTGAAAAACCTTTCACACGGCTCGTGCTGCTAATGTTTTTCTGAATTTGCAGAGGATTTTGCATGATAAAATCACCACTGACCTCGGCAAGTGACGGCGGAAAACGGTAAGTGGTTTCGATCTTATCCACACGGGTTTCCCCCCAATATTTTTCAAAGCGCAAAAGATAATCAAGGTCACTTCCTGCAAAACGATAGATGCTTTGCCAGTCGTCCCCCACACAGAAAAGTGAAAAATCCGCATTTTTCCGAAGACTTGCAAGCAAACGATAGCGCGAGGCAGAAATATCCTGATATTCGTCCACGATCACGTAGCGATAAGGATTTTCCACCTTCTTTTTTCGCACATAACCCGTGGCAAGTGCGATCATATCATGAAAATCAATCTCACATTCCTGCTCAAGGTGCATCTGATAGCGCTCATAAAGCGGTGTGATGACTGCCATCATCGGCACAGATCGCTCCGCGCCAAGTCTTTTTTCCAAGAGCACGCCAAGCTTTTCGGGTGTATAACCGCCGTTTTTCATCAGATTGATCACGGTTTCCAAAAGGCTCACCGCGTCTTCCGTCACATTTTCTTCCGAAAAGCAACGATAATATGCGCCTGCGTAATCCGTATCCGAAAGAAATTCCGAAAGCCGCTCGGGAATCCATTCATGAAGGGAGAGCGACGTCAGCTTCGGCGTTTTGCCCGTCGCCTTTGTAATGATATCCAGCCCGAGCTTATGAAAGGTGGAAACGGTGATCTCCGCGCCCGTTTGTATCTGCAAGCGCTCACGCATTTCAGCGGCAGAAGCATTGGTAAAGGAAAGCACGAGGATCTGATCGGACGTGTATTTCCCCGTCTGCAAAAGATGTTTGACTTTACCGATGATCGTCGTGGTCTTTCCCGTCCCCGCGCCTGCGACTACGAGCTGATTTTTCGCATCGGCAAGGATACATTCGATCTGCTGAGGATCAAGGGTATGTCCTTCCACGTTGCCGATCGCGGTGATCTTCTCTTCTTTTTCTTTTTGCAAAACGGTGCTGTTATGTGCTTCGATCTTAGCATCAAGACGCTTCACATAAGCGGAAAGCTCGTGTCTTGTGTCCAAAAGCTTTTGAAAACGGTCTGCTCTTTCGAGGTCTTTGATGCAAAAATGCTCCGTTTCTGCAAGCAATGCCGTGTTTTTCGCGCGCCAAACCTTGGCAAGTGCGGGATCCACGGCGGTATTTTCATCAAAGAAAAGTGCGTTATATTCGTATTTTGCGTATTCCATCTTGGTGATATATTCATTGCAAAGCGCATTGAGCCGCTCGCGGCGGCGACGGCGCCCTGCAAAAAGCTTTTGAAAAAATGCCATAATTTCATCTCCTTTCTTTTCCGTTTCAAAGAAAATCGGCGGGCAGAAAGCTCTGCCCGCGCAAAAATTATTCCACAGTCAAGGTAAAAATACCCTCTGCCATCTCTCCCGTATGGAAACAGATGCGATAAATATCCACACCGCGCCATGCGTTGATGATGGCGATATCTTCGATTTCGATGCGTTCTGCCTTAGCAGTAAGTCTTTCATCAAAGGTCACGCGTCTGCCGCCCATCAAGGTGATCACGTTTTCTTCCACAGTAGGTTTGCCTAAAACGAGCAGATGGAATTCCACATCTTTCGGGCTTTGCAAAGAAAATTCATCGGTGATCTGCACCTTTCCATTTTCAAGAACACCCGAACGGCGGTAAGAAATAAGTCCGCTCTCCTCGGGATATGCTTTTTCGAGATTCATCGCAAGTTTACCCGAAGCTTCGTCATAAACGAGGTTTTCCGCTTTATATCGGAAGCCGTCCTTTTGCTCCACACCGCCGAAGCTCGGCAAATTATGATAGCAGGAGCGCATCGTCCAGATGGTATAGCGGTTTTCATTGAAGGTGTTGGCGGTGTATGTACCGACGCCTGCGTCGATGATGATCGGTTCGCCGTCCGCATAAACGACGAACTGACCGACGTCATTGTGGTTGTGGTTTTCTTGGTTATGGCCACCCTTGATCGCAAGATAAAGTCCCTTCGCAGGATTCTGCGATTCTCTTGCCACCATCACGCCGAGGTGCGGCAAAAAGACCTTGGTGGGATAGGTGAACTGCGCATCATCAGCAGACAAAACCTCACCCAGATTTTTGATCTCGCGGTACATATGATAGCGGAAATCGACCGTTTCATCGGGGGAATAATGACCAAGCGCGAAATTTTCAAGCATTTTCGAGCCGCATCTTCTGCCGAAGCGCGCGATCATCGAATAGCGAAGTCCCACACGAGGGCCGCAATCGGCAAAATTGAGATAATAATCGCCGCAGATATTGGCTTTTGCCATATATTCACCCATCGCGCGGATCTCGGGTGTCCCAAAAACGTCCACAGCGCCTGCGGTCATATCGTAAAGCGTTTCCAGCGAATCGAAGCAGGAAGCGCCTGCCGCCGTCCAGTAGTTGGGGCCTTCGTCACAGCCGCCGTCCGCAGGATAATAGGAAAGGAAATTATCGAGCACGTCCATCGCCTTTTTGACAACGTTGCGGCGATTTTCGAAATCGGGCTCAATGAGCGCCGCCGAAAGAAGAACATTTTCCGTGATCCAGGGATTCCAGTTATTGACGTTGGGACGAACGTAGCCCATCCAGTTGTAATCTGTGTAATTCAGATACGGATCCAGCACGCGGCGGCGAACCTCCAAAAGCACACGCTCGGAGATGTATTTGGAAACCGCGTCCAGCTTATCGCGAAGAAGATAGACCGTCATGGAAAGCATCGCACCCGTTTCTGCGGCAAAAAGGTCAACGATCGTCACATTCGGCTTGAAGCAACGCGGAAGCTTACTGTCCGCTTTGTCGCGGACTTGGTTGTGTGCGGGAATAACCCAAGTCGCTTCATCACAAATGAGCCAGATGCCGTCAATGATCTTTTCGAGGAAGCGTCCTTTTCCTTCGATATATTCCGCAAGCATCAGACTTCTGACGATGTTTCTTCTTAAATAATAAAGATCGTCATGCGTCTTGCGGTCGCCTGTTTTGCTGAAGATCATGTACTGATGTGCAAGCAGAAGCGGAAAATCTTGTTTTGCATATTCTTCCGCCACGGCGATGACGGCTTTTTTCTTTTCTTCTGTAATATGGATACCTCCAGCATCACGGAAAAGCTCAAATTCTTCCATAGGGAGCGTATACATCGCGCCCTTTTCGATCAGAGGTCTTAAAATTCGTTTCATGATATTTTCTCCTTTCCGAGCATTGGGACGCTGTCCCAAGCCCTGCAAGGGCTCTGCCCTTGACCTGCCCAAGGGAAATGTCCCTTGGGAATCCCAATGTAAGTGATTAGTCTTTTCGATTGCTGAGAGAAACGTGCGCAAAGCAGTAATCGTCGCGCCAGCGTTCTCCCGCGTTACCACGGAACCAGAGGCAAGGCTCTTTATAGAAAGCGCCCGGGCCGACCGCATAGCTTTCGCCCTCTGCGAGATGGAAGGGACCTTGCATATTGCGCAGGTTACCGACAAGTGTGAGTGTGATCTCATTTTCACCAAGATGCAAAAGGTTCGATACGTCTGCGCGGAAAGGTTCCCACATAAAGGTTCCGACCTTTTTGCCGTTGATGCCCGCATGGACCACGTTGATGCCCATCTTTTCAAAATCGAGCATCATATCGGTGTTTTCCGCTGTAAATTTTTTAGAAACGGTGATCTCACCTGCAAAGAAAAGGAAGCCTTGCTGTTCGATATTTTGCAGGGTGATATATCTTCTCGGCGCGGTGATACGCGGACTTCCTGTAAAACGGCAAGCATTTCGGGGTAGATCTGCAAAAGCACCGACACTCTCTACGTCAAAATCCCCCACAAGATAGATCTGTTCGATCTCCATATCAAAGGTGAGCTTATTCTTTTCGGATTCAAATTCACGGCTCTTGCGGATATTTTCATAAACCGCAGCAGATTGCTCGAAGTCCACGTCAAGGACGATGGTATTTTCGCCCTTCTGAAAATAGGACGTGATATCCAGCTTACGGAAAGATTTATCGTGGAAATAACCGCGATCTGTTTTTTCGATTTTCACACCGTTGACCGTGATATCAAAAATTTCAGGCGTTTCTACGGCAAGGAAGATAAATTCCGGTTTATAATCTGCTTCCACGGTGTAGACCATTTGGATATGCGTCTTTTTCATGCGGTCGATCGCGCGATACATGGCATTCAGCACGTAACCGTGTTTTTCTTCAAGCACGCCGTCAAAATAATAATCGCAATAATCAAGAGTAAGGCTGTTTTCGCTCGCCGCTGTGATCTCCCACTCGCCGGAAAGGTCGATGGGTGCAAGTTTTTTCGATGCAGGAACGGGTTTTCTGCCCGTACGATCGTCGATCAGCATGAGTGATTCGTGTTTTTTGAATTCATGCTTACCACCAAAATCCGAAAGTTCACCCGTCACGGGATCAAGAATCTTATTGCCCACGGGGATCGTGGCAAGATAGCTGTTTTCTGTGCTGTTGACAAAATAATATACGTCGTATTCGTCCGTATGGCGTTCGCAATACGTAATTTCAGGGATATCAATGACGTAATTCGCATAGATTCTGTCCGCCGATGTGATCACGCCGCCGTTTGCTTCGTACTCGGCAAGAAGTTTTCCTGTATTCGCAAGATATATTTCATGCTTCGGAAGAATGATCTTGTTGTATGCTTTTTCACCAATGATAAGCGTTTTTCCTTCCACTCTGCCGTGGCGTTCCATCATGATCTCGTCACCGAGATGGAAATTGACGTGCTTCTTTTCCAGCGTGTCGATGGTCGCCATAAGATCATCGTGATATTCACGGATCTTCGCATAAGAGGAGCTTTTTTCCTTGCCCTGCTTCAGATCATCGTTATCGTCAAAGAGCGCCCATGCGGTGGTTTGATTATGAAGAACGAGGGTATCCACGCGATCGTCCCCCTCAGAAAGGATCATACCGATGCGGCTCATCGCGTCATTGAACATTTTGTAATCCTTCCACCAGGGCTGTTGGATATACATCGCAGGCGGATAGTCACGCTTACGAAGTCCTCGGTTGGAATAGCCTTCCAGATGCTGACAAAGAAGATTGATGCCGCGCACCATCTGATATTCATAGATCCATTTCAGCTCGTCATGTCCCACGTTGTGACCGCAAAGCGCAAAAGTTTCGGAAAGCACCTGCTTTTTGCCCATCTGCTGTGCGACGGAGCGGAGCTGATGCGTAGTCAGACTCGGATTATTATGTCTGCCGAGCCAATCCATGCCCGGAATGTGGAAATATTCGTAATGCGGCATACAAGCGCCGTTGGAGAAGATCTGAGAAGTGAGCGTTTCTTCCAGAACGAGATGTCCCGTGAACTGAAATTCATGTGCTTCACACCAATCGTAGATCTGCTTCATGAAGTTTTTGGAGAAAAGCTCCGTGACCATTTTCCAGAAGCGCACACGCGTCATTTTATAGTCGCCCACGGGTTTGAAAAGCTCGGGAAGATGCGGAATCAGCTCGTCCCCATAAGCTTTTTGATATTCTTCGGGCATGATAAAACTCCACGGAATACCATTTCGGGAGATCTGCGGCTCATCGGTGAAAAAGCCGTCGATCTTGCCTTTCATTTTTTCATAATACGGCTCATAGATCTCATCGAGAAAATCTTTGATCACGGCACCGTCAAGCGTATCGACGTAGTAAGGATTCACGTCAAAATAGAAATGATAGCCGCCGATGTTTGCGATGGTGTGCTCGGTCTCTGCTTCGCCTTCCTCATAGCGAAGATATTTTTGCTGATAGCGAAGGCCTTTGCCGTTAACAATGCCGCCGCCAAAGCCGCTGGGCCAACCGTTTTCGTCATAAGCCCATGGGTGCATACCGCACTTCGCCGCCTCTTCGGCACCTGCTTCGATGTTATCAAACCATTCTTTTCCCATGTATTCGGTCTGCAAACCGCCGCGCGCGTGCATAAAGAAGCCGCCGATGCCCGCTTCGTTCATCTTGCGGACTTGTTCACGGGTTTCTTCTGTATCGAGTTTTTCGTTCCATGACCAAAAAGGTATGGGACGGTATTTTTTGTCTATATTTTTGAAATCCATAGTATTATTCCTTTCGGGGCTTTGCCCCAAACCCCACCAAGGGACGTATCCCTTGGAACCCAACTTGGGGGTTCATATCAAAATAATATCCCTTTTCCACATCGGGATTCCAAAGGGGTGCGCCCCTTTGGCAGAGCCTCAACGCAAACAAGGCAAAGCATACCCAAAGGTACGCCTTGCCTTATGCTTTAACGGATATATTTTTCGAGTTCTTTGCCCAAATTTTCGGCGTAGATAAGGAACCCGATGTCATTCGGGTGCAAAACCTTATCGGAATAAAATTCGGGAAGATGTGCCACGAGGTCGTAGCCGTCCACGGTCGCGATGCGTTTTCTCTTGGCAGTAGCACCGATGGCAAGCGCCGTTTCACGGAAATCACCGGTGGGTCTGTTGACACCTGCGGCATCGCCTCTCCAGATGGGAGAAACACAAACGATGTGAACCGCGCGAGAGAGAAGCTTCATTTTATCAATAAGTGCCGCTTCTTTTTCGAGGATCTCTTCTCGGGAAGAAGCCTTCGCCCAATCGTTCGTACCAAAAGCGATCACAATGAGATCGGGTGCGAAATCCATCGCGGTATCCACGAAATCGGGATCAAAGACCTCGCCGCCGATCGCTTGGTTGAGCACTTCTGCGTCAAAACGGCGTGCAAGGCAGTTCACGTAGGAAAGGGACGGATATAAAGCGTCATAACCCTGCGTGATGCTGTCACCCACGAAAAGGATCTTCTTCGTCGGTTTCACTGCGCGAAGCACCGTCGCACCTGTAAGCGCCGCGTTTTTCACGGAAAGACAGGTGAGATTGGGCATATAAAGCGTCACACGGTGGAAGCCTTCGGGCAAGGAAAACGAAACGCTTCCCTCACATTCAGCTTCTTTCGATTTCGGATCGTAATGCTCTGCGAGAGCGCCGTCGATATAAAGGTCAATGCCATAAAAAAGACGGGTAGACGCGATCTTCATTTTGTAATCTAAGGAAAAGGACTCGGCATCGGTATGGAAATCAAAGCGCATACCGGCAGTCGCGAAGATCTTCAAAAAACCTTCGGGATTTCTTTTCGCGTAATATTCCTTCTGCGCTTCGGTGAAGCGGGAAAAGGAAAGGTAGCCTTCCTCGTCCACCTCCGTGCGGAGATGACCGAGGGTGATATTTTCAAGCGTTTCTTTGTTCAAAAGCATGATAACATTCCTCTTTTTTTAAAGCACACAACGTCTTGCATCAGCAAAACGGTGCGTGCGTAAGCTTTGGCGTTTGCTTAGTTTTCGTAATCGAAATATGCGATATCGGGACGTGCGTCCTCTTTGTCAAGCATGATCTCGCTGTCGCGAACGATAAAGTTCTTTGCGTAGCGCACGGTGAATTTCGAGCCTGCGGACATACCGTGGCGGTCATATTCGGGGTAGCGCTTGTCGATGGTTCTGGGGCAACCGGGGGTTTCCTGAACGCCGCCGGGAAGCTCGAAGTGGCATCTTTCAAAGACAACGTCTTCGATTCTCTGGTTTTCATTCTGACCGACAACCATCACTTCACGAATGGTCTTGGTGTGGCTGAAGGGATACGGCTTTTCAAAACGAAGATCACGGAAGGTCACGTTCTTGATATAACCAAATCTTTCGGGAATGCCTTCTTTTCTGGGAAGACGGTTTCTGTCACCGACGGTGATGTAAACGGGCGCGCCAACGTCGGTCATGTCGATGCGTTCAAAGAGAACGTTTTCCACCTCTGCACCGTCCACGGTTTCGAGAGAAACGCCGCAACGGTTGACGTTCTTAACGGTACAGCCGCGAATATTCGCGTCCCTCAGGCAATAGTAAGTATCTGTACCGAATTTGATGCCGGAAGCCAAGCTCTGGATCATCATATCGTCCACTTCGATGTTGTAGCAACCAACGGGATCGGAGCTCTTGAAGCAAAGACCGTCGTCACCTGCCATGACGTTACAGCCGTAGATGGTCATATCGTGGCAGTCAACGGGGTCGATACCATCACGGTTCGGGGTGTTCATGCAGTCGAGGTTCAAACCGCGAATAAGCACGTTGCCGCTGGAAAGCGGAACAACCGTCCAGAAGCAGGAGCTCTTGAAATTAAGGTGTTCCACGGTTACGGTTTCGGAATAAGTGATATATACAAGGTCAGGGCGTGCGTCTTCCACACGTCTGTCACCCAGCGGATCGTTCATTTTGAAGCGATATCTGCCGTTACCATCGAGCATACCACCGCCCGTCACACGAACGTTGGAAATTTCATGACCGTAAACAAGACCTCTGCCGAGCTGTCTGTGTGCGCAAAGGCTTGCGTGGGGCTGCTGGAGCGGATATTCACCGTGATCCTGTGTACCAAGGATCGTCGCGCTCTTATCCACGAAGAGCGTCATATCGGAACGGAGGAAAAGTTCACCGGAGAAGAAAGTGCCGTCTTTGACGAGGACGGTACCGCCCGTGTAAGCCGCGTCGTCGATCGCTTTCTGGATCGCCGCGGTGTCGAGTGTCTTGCCGTCGCCCACAGCGTTGTAGGGTGCTTTTGTTACGTCAAATACGGGAGCGTTCGGGATCACGCCGCGGGAGAAATCTGCCGCGTCATAGATGCGGATACGGTTCACAAGGAGTCTTGTGCCGCTTTCCGCACTGTAAACGATACGGGAAGCTTCGCTGATAGGCTCGATGAATTTGAAGCCCTTCGCGCGAACCGCACCGTCGACCATGAGGTCATAAGTGCCTTTTTCGGTATCGAGTGTTACTTTCACCTGATACCAGTTGCCTGCAGGATAGTACTGCCAGTCTACAAGACCTTCATAAAGCTCAATCCATTTGTCACCACAGGTCGCGTAAACACAGTTTTTATAGAATGCCACGCGCATCGCGGTCTTACCGTCTTTATCGGTGATCGCAGGCGCGATGACAAATTTTTCATCATCTGCGTGAACCTTGGTTTCCACAGTCACGATGCCGCTGATCGCAGGGAAAAGGAATTCTGCGGAAGCGTCGTTTTCATCAGAGGAAGCAAGAGAGAAGCTTTTATCGCTTTCAAAAGGAAGAGGAGCAAGCTCTGCTTTTGCATTTGCGGAGAGGTTCATGCATGCAATATCGGAGATAAATTCTTCTTTCACCGCATAAACTTCGGTGTCATCGAAAAGATAGAGGTTATCAAGATCACCCACGCCATCGCAGGAGAAACCGATGGCAACGGGCTTTTCATCGGAAAGAAC
>CAYXQF010000017.1:0-28678 GCA_964466625.1 uncultured Lachnospiraceae bacterium
GCAAGAGCCGCCTGATCCGCGGTCTGCCCATTTTTGAGGAGCTCGCGGAGCTCGGCTGTGGTTTTGTGTACTGTTTCAGCCATGATGAAATCTCCCTTTCCGAGTAAATTTAAACATTTTCCGAATTTTGATTGGAAGTCATAGGAAGTCCTATTTCTCCCATTCTAAAATCTTATACTATAATCATACCATAATCACTGTCAAAAAACAATAGATTTTTAGGAAAAAAGGCAATAAAAAAGATTCTCCTTAGCAAAACGCAACTAAACTGCGGGTTGGATTTTTCCACGAAAAGACAAATTTGCGGTTATTGCTTTCCACAGCGATATTTGCTATAATAAAATCAGGATAAGCGCTTACCGAATTTGAGGAAAGAGAGGATTTTTTATGGAGATCCGTTTACAGGAAACACTGCGCACTTTGCGCCGCGAGAAGAACGTCACACAAGAGGAGCTTTCGAATTTTCTCGGTATCTCCGCGCAGGCGGTGAGCAAATGGGAGCGAGGCGAGGGAATGCCCGACATCACGCTTCTGCCGCGCCTTTCGCGCTATTTTAACGTGACTGTGGATACGCTCCTCGGTATGGAGGACGTGCGCGTGGACGAGATCATGGAGGAATGTGACAAAGAGGATCACCGCTTTGCAAACCTTGGCAAAACGGACGAAAGAGTTGCGCTTTGGGAAAAGATGTACGCCGATTATCCCAATCATCATAGAGTGTTGCATGGGCTTATGTATGCGCTTTTTTCCAAGAGCGTGAAGGAGAATGCTGATCGTATCATCGACCTTGCAGGCGAGCTTCTCGATCACCCCAAAGCAGACACCGTGCTTCGCGCCGCTGCCATTCAGCTTTTGACGTATACTTATAATAATAAGGGTGACACGGCGACGGCGAAAAAATACGCGGAGATGGCAACGAGCTTTTTTGCTTGTCGAGAAGTACTCCTCAGTTCCGTTTTGGAAGGCGAGGAAGGCTGTCTTCATGATCAGAAATTTTTGCTCGATCTGATCGACGACACGCATCTTTGCGCGCACGGGATCGTTGCTTGGGGGAATTATCCGCCTGAAAAAAGTATCCGTGTGTGGAGGAGCATGATTCGCATTTTTGAAGCGGTCTTTGAGGACGGTGACTATGGCTTTTTTGCTTGCCGTATGAAAGAGTTTTATTCCTGTCTTGCGAAAGATTACGCAAAGCTTGGTGATGGGGCGAATTGTCTTGCTGCCATCGAAAAAAGCGCGGATTTTGCCATTATGTACGATACCGCGCCGGCATTTCACCACACTTCGCCTCTTATTGATCGATATGACTACGATCCGCGCCGCAGCGCGAAAAATTATTCGCATAACGATTCTTATGAAAGCTTAAAAACACTGAACCACAAACTTTACGATCCCGTCCGCGGCGATGCGCGCTTTGAAGCCGTCATCAATCGCTTGAAAACTGCTGCAAAATGATATGAAAAAAGAAAAACCGTGTGAAATTCACACGGTTTTTTATGTATCGGAAATTGCTCAAAATGGACCTCGCCGTTTTGCACCTTTTAGTTACAAGAAAAAACTGCGATAGGCGAGCAACCGGAGGCGGGCACTGTCCGCTTATTTTTCAGCTTTGAGAAGCGCTTCGGTTTCTCTTGCGATCATGAGTTCTTCGTTGGTGGGGATCACGAGAACTTTAACCTTGGAGTTAGGAGTAGAAATTTCAACGCCTTCCGATTTCTTGATGGTTGCGTAGTTGATTTCCTGATCGATCTCAACGCCGAGGTAGGTGAGATCTTTGCAAGCGCGTTCACGGAGCATGGGGTTGTTTTCGCCCATACCTGCGGTGAATACGATCGCGTCAACACCGTCCATAGCAGCAGCGTAAGAACCGATGTATTTCTTGGTCTGGTAACCGAGAACGTCTGCGGAAATGCGAGCGTGTTCGTTGCCTTCTTTGATTGCGTTTTCAACGTCACGGCTGTCGGAGGAAACACCGGAAAGACCGAGGAAGCCACATTTTTTGTTCATGTAGTTGTCCATTTCGTCGGGAGTGAAGCCTTCTTTTTTCATGATGTAGGTAACAACAGCGGGGTCGATATCACCGCAACGAGTACCCATTTCAACACCTGCAAGGGGAGTGAAGCCCATGGAAGTGTCGATGCATTTGCCGCCCTTAACAGCGGTGATGGAAGAACCGTTACCCATGTGGCAAGTGATGATCTTGGTTTCTTCTACGGGTTTGCCGAGCATTTTTGCTGCTTCCATGGAAACGTAGCGGTGAGATGTGCCGTGGAAACCATAGCGACGAATGCCGTATTTTTCAGCAACGTCATAGGAAATTGCATAGGAGTAAGCGTAGTCGGGCATGGTCTGGTGGAAAACAGTGTCAAAAACAACTGCCTGGGGAGTGTCGGGCATAACAGCCTGGCAACCCTGGATACCCATGATGGAAGGACCTGTGTGGAGAGGAGCGATTTCGCGGCAACGCTCGAATTTATCCATGGTATCTTCTTTAATGAGAGTGTTTGTGCTGAAGTAAACGCCGCCGTGAACTGCGCGGTGACCGATCGCGTCGATTTCTTTCATATCTTTGATGCAACCGAGTTCAGCATCAGTGAGAGTGTCTACAACGATCTGCATAGCAACTGCATGGTTGGGCATGGGAATTTCGCGAACGGATTTGGTACCGTCTTCTTTCTTGTGTTCAATAAGTCCGTCGATACCGATTCTTTCGCAAAGACCTTTTGCGAGAACGTTTTCTGTGGTGGTGTCGAGGAGCTGATATTTGAGAGAAGAGCTGCCTGCATTAACGACCAATACGTACATGATTATATTTCCTCCATGTGATTTGTATTTAATATTGATTTTGTAAAAAATTTCAGCTATACTATATTATACAAGATTCTTTTCGCGATTTCAATAGTTATTTTCACGATTTATGATAAAAAATCTAAAATAGGCAAATTTTTTCAAAAAAAGAGGTGCATTTCATGAAAACAGCGGCTGTAATCTGTGAATACAATCCTTTTCACCTCGGACACGCGCATCAGCTCAAAATGATGCAAATGGCAGACACGGTGATCTGCATCATGAGTGGTAGCTTTACTCAGCGCGGAAGTGCTTCGGTACTCTCCAAATATGAGCGTGCGCGTCTTGCTGTCATGGGCGGCGCGGACCTTGTTTTGGAGCTGCCGTTTCCTTTTTCCGCTGCGAGCGGGGAATTTTTTGCCAAGGGAGGCGTTGCGATCGCAGACGGAATTTCTTCCGTGGATACACTTTGCTTTGGCAGTGAAACGGCGGATACGGAAGCCATTCGGAAGGCGGCGGAAAACGCACGCACGGAAGCCTTTCAAAGTGCGCTTGCCGAGCGCGTGACCATGAAGAGAAATGCCTCCTATCGCGATCTTTTTGCGAAAGTCTACTGCGAGATGTTTGGGGAAGATGCCGTTTTTTCAGGCTCCAACGATATCCTTGGATTTTTATACGTATCAGCGCTCTTGAAAAGCAGTTCCGAGATCCGACCGCTTGCCCTTTTGCGCGAGGGTGAGGATTACAACGGCACGGGGGCAGGTCTTCCTTCCGCGACTTCCATTCGCAAGATGATCGTGGAAAAAGATTTGGCATCGCTCGAACGTGCGGTGCCGCCGACGGTCTTTGCTTCTCTTTTGTCGGCGATGGAAAACGGCAGTGTTGCCGATCATGAAAAATTTTTCCCGCTTTTTGCTTCTGCCGTGCGAGCAGGACTCATCACGCAAGAGGAATTTTTCGACGTACCGCGTGAGCTTGCCTCGCGGATCCTTGCGGCGGCAAAAACCGCAAGAAATTTTGAAGATTTTCTTGCAAACGTGCGCACACGTCATTTCTCCGATTCGAGGATACGCCGCGCGATGCTGATGATGTTTTTCGGCGTCACCGATGCCGATGCGAAAAAAGTTACTTATACGTCTGTGCTCGCGGCAAATGAAAAGGGTAGGGCTTTTCTTTCCCGTGTGCGAAAAACATCAAAGCTTCCGATCCTCACAAAGCCTGCGGACAGTAAATTTTTGCCCGAAGAAGCACGCCGCGCCTTTGCGCTTGCGGCAAGAGCGGACAGCGTTTGGGAGATGCTTTCGGAAAAGGCGCGCGAGGGAAACGCGATGATGCGTGAAGGACCTCGAATGATGTGAACCTCATCTGCGCTGAAAACCCAATGACAACGCAATAAAACAAAAAGCAGTTTCTTTCGAAACTGCTTTTTGTTTATGAACATTTTTAAGGTTAACGAATTAGATGAGTTCTTTTACCTTAGCCTGTTTGCCTACGCGTTCACGTACATAGTAGAGTTTAGCGCGGCGAACTTTACCACGGCGGGTAACGTCAACTTTAACAACGTTGGGCGAGTGAAGAGGGAATACTTTTTCAACGCCGATACCGTAAGCGATCTTTCTTACAGTAAAGGTTTCTGCGATGCCGCCGCCTTTTTTAGCGATTACAACGCCGTCGAAAAGCTGAATTCTTTCTCTGTTACCTTCTTTGATTTTGTTGTGTACAACGATGGTGTCACCGATTTCGAACTGGGGAATTTCGGTTTTCAATTGCTCGTTAACAAAAGCCTGAATCTTATCCATTTTGAGGCTCCTCCTAAATAATTAAAAATAATTAAATTCCAAAACGTTCATGCGAGCATGCAGCGGACCGTTTCGTTTTTTGCATTTCTGGGTGCGCAACGAATATATTATACCATATTTTTTCGATATTGCAAGTGGTTTTTAAAAAAATTTGTGAAAAAATCAAACATTTTTGCGCTTTTTTGCAGGCAAAAGCTCTGCGGGTGTGAGTTTTCTCGAAAGCGCGAGGGAAAGGAGCGCGACAAGCACCTGCGCGATACCCGATGCGAGAAGCAAGATCTGCGTACTGCTGAAGGGATAACCGATAAGGGAGATGCTTCCCGTTTCGCCGTAAAGCCCCGCGAAGAAATCCGTGAAAACGGTACCGATCATCATGCTGACGAAAACCGTGAGGTTGGCAAGAATCGTATGGAACGAGAGATAATTCGTGCGATCCGCTTCGGGCAAATGAACGTACGGCAGGGACGAGAAGATCGTGCCCGTTGCCACGCCGAGGATATGCTGAGAGAAGCGAACGACGATGTAAAGCCAGAGGGTGTCTGCCGTGACGAACGAATACATAAAGAAAGTTGCCGCGTGGAGCAGCACGACGACGGTCAGCGCGCGGAACCAATAGAGCTTGGAGATGAGCTTTTTCCACATCGACGAGAAGAAGATGAAGAAAAGGAAATAGGTGGCGTTGATGCCGTTGCAAAGCGTGTAGCTCACGCCGACGTCTTGCAAAACGTAAGCGTTCAAGGTTGCGTTGGGAAGGTTTGTGGCAAAAGAATATGCCGCCGAGATGAGAATGGTGAGCAGAAATTTCTTTTCCTTAAAGGGCAAGGTAAAGATATTGGAAAGCTTTGCGCGCGCGGCGGTGGCGTAAGGGAATTCCTTCGGGATAAGAAGGACAAAGCAGTCAATAGCGGCGAGCGCATACGCGATAAAACGAATGATCGTCAGCATCAGAAGCTCGTGCTCAGTGCCTGTCATCTTATCGCCGATGGCGGAAACGATGAGCGTGATGAGAAACGTGAAAAAGCTATTGATACAGCTCGTCGTGTTGAAATAGTCGACGCGCACGTGTTCGGGCAGGAAGTTTGCATGCCACGCTGAATATCCCGAACCGAAAAGCTGGTTGATGGCGTTCGCGAGAATGATGAGCGCAACGAAGGCAAAAAGCAAAGCTTTTTCGTCCTTGACGATCATCGGAAGCAACGTGATGCCCAGGATATTGATGGTGTAATAGGTGAGCCTTGCCGAGAAGAGGAGCCATTTTCTTTTCGGAAAATGCTCAAGGATCAGCGGCCCAAAGATATTGAGCAGACACGTGATATACGGTACAAAGGTGAGGATACCGATCTTTGATTTATCAAGCCCGTATTGAAGCAGGAAGCTTGTATAAAAAAGACCGCCGGAAAGCTGACCGACAAGACCTGCCATGATACCGGAAAGGAGCATGGTAAAGCGGCCTCTGCCGCCGTCATCCCTGATATTATAAAGATAACGAATCGGACTTGTTTGCAATCGGGTTTTGATCTTGGAGAACGTACGGTTCATAACATGGATCCTTTCTGCGCATATGGCACGGAGTTGATAACCGAAAAATATCCTTTTACTCGTATTTTAGTTTACAAAAAGAAAAAAGTCAAGGGTTTCGGAAAAAATGCTTGTTTTTTGTATAATATGCTTCTTTTTACAAAGACTATGTTGTGCTATTTATCTATTAGGAAGAGAGGGCGTTTTTTGTGGAGAAGGAAATGATAAAAGAGCGGCTTTCCGTGCTGTTTTCGGATATGTGTGATTTTGTGATCCGCGAGATGAATTTTGGAAAGAAACGTCTTTACGTTGCTTATATCAACGGCTTCAGCTCGCGTATTTTCATCAATCAATTTATTCTGGAGCCGATCGGGCGCGCAATGCGCGGCGGACATCTGCCTTACCCGCTTTCGACAGTTATTATTAACGGCAAGGTGGAAAAGCTTTATGATATGGCAGCGGTGAAAAGTGCCATTCTTGCCGGCGATGCGGTGGTGTTTGGGGATTATATTGACGAGGGGATCGCACTTTCCGTCACCACGAAAAACGAAGATGGCCGTTCCATGGCGGAGCCTGATACGGAAAACGTGATCCGCGGCCCACATGAGGGTTTTACGGAGAGCGCGGAAAATAACGCTATGCTGATCCGCAGAAGGCTCCGAACGGAAAAGCTCAAGCGCAAGCTTTTCCCCATTGGCACGCTGACGATGACAAACGTTTCCGTGATGTATCTCGAGGGCGTGGCAGACGAGACGATGGTGGAACGGGTGATCGCGCGCATCAAAGAGATTAAGACCGATGCGCTTCTCGATTCGGGTGACGTGGAGATGTGGATCCAAGATGGCAAGTTGCCGCTTTATCCCACCGTGGGTAATTCCGAGCGCCCCGATAAGGTGGCGGCGAAGCTTTTGGAGGGCAGAGCCGCGATCCTGGTGGACGGTTCTCCCGTCGTGCTTACGGCACCGTATCTTTTTTTGGAAGCGTTTCAGGTTTCAGAGGATTATGCGAAGAGTACATGGTATGCTTCTTTTATCCGCATCATGCGTTTTGCGGCGTATCTGATCGCACTGTATTTTCCTGCGCTTCTCGTCGCACTTTTTGTCAGACATCAGGTGCTTCTTTCGGATTCTGTGATCGCACTGATCAAAGATGCCAGAGAAACCTTGCCGTTTTCCGTTTTTTGGGAAGTCATCGTGATCTTTCTCATTTTTGAAGCGGTGCGCGAGGTAGGGCTCCGTATGCCAAAAGCGGTCGGCTCCGCGATCGGGTTTGTGGGTTCGCTTCTTCTTGGGGACAGCGCGATCAAAGCAGGCATCGCTTCGGCACCTGTTTTGATCGTTGTGGCGCTTGCCGCAATTTGTAATTTCATCGTGCCGCCCTATATGAATGCGAACAGCATTTATCGCTTTTTGATGATCGTCATCGCAGGGGCTTTCGGGCTTTACGGCTTCTTTTTTGCCGTGATCATCTCTTGTGTGTTGCTTTGTGAGAAAAATTCTTTTGGTGTGCCGTATCTTTCGCCCTTTGCACCGCTTGATCTCGGTGGTCTGCGTGATTTTCTGATCATGACACCCGTTTGGTCGATGCATCGTCTGCCGCGCGCCATCACGGGCAAAAAGATTTTGCGCACGCGCGGAAGATCTTTGGAAAAGAGGGGAGGACATCTGCGATGAGAGAGCGGATCTCGCCGTATCAGCTTATGATTTTGACGTTTTCTTATATGATTTCGGGATTTTTTCTCGGAAACGTCAAAAATTTTTATATCGTCATTCTGGAGTTTGCGCTTCTTTGTCTTTATGCGTATATCGGCTATCACGGTTTTTCTGCAGAGAGGGGTGGCTTTTTCGATTTTTTGCGTGCCTTGGTGCCGAGTAGCGCGGAAAAAGTGACCGCTCTTGCTTTTCTCCTGCTGGCGTTTTTACAGCTTGTGCCAACGCTCGTCACTTTTGCAGAATTGATTCGGCGGATCTGTGCGTTTCTTCCGCTGTGGTTGATCGGTCTATCCATTCTTGCGGAGGTCGTTTTCGCGGTATCGCGCGGTGTGACGGTGATGGGCAGACTGGCGGAGCTTTTGCCGTTTTTGCTGGTGCCGCTTCTTTTGACAAGACCGTTTTTTTCGTTCTCTCCGTCTTTTTCCGTGCTTCCGTACGCAGAGCAAGGGGCGCTTTCGTTTGTTTCTATCGCGCCGATCTTTTATCTGCTCTCAAAGACTGTGACGGCAGGCGACCGCACCGTTTCCCGTTCTTTCCGGGCGAGCGCTGAGGTTATTGAAGATCGTGGACGATATCTTTTGTATTATCTGCTCATCGGCGGACTTTCTGCGGTAGCAGTTTACGGTTTTCTCTTTCTCTTTGAAGTGAAAGCAGGGGATGTGCTTTTCCGCTTTTTCGTCTGGTGGACGGCATTTTTGCGCATGGCTACTCTTTGTGCGATCTTTCGTGATCTTTGGCGAGAGAAGCCGTTTCAGAGGGAGAGGGTATGGTAAAAGAAAATGGGAATATGGGTTGAGTTTTTTCTTAACCTATATTCCACATAAATTTTTAAATAGTTATGATTTGTTGATCGGAGAGAATTGCAATATATTCTGTGTCATGATATAATATCAACAATGATAATAGTGAAAGCGTGGTGTAAATATGAGTGAAAAGGAACTTTACAGAAATTCCTCTGGTGTTGATATGGATTTTATGTATTCCACTTACGATGAGGCTCGCGCCATCGGTTATGACGGAGAATTTTCTTTGTTCAAGTGTTTGTTGAATAATCAAATGTTTGAACATGCAAAAATTTTAACGAACCTGGTGATTCCTACGGGCGTTGATAACAGAACGACAGAGATTGATATGTTGTTTATCACGGAATATGGAATCATTGTTTTTGAAGTGAAAAATTATAAAGGCACAATATATGGAAAACCAGAAGATAAGTATTGGACACAATATTTTAGAACGGTTAGCAATCAAAAATTTGTTAATCCGATAAAGCAGAACGAGTATCATATTATAGCATTGAGAAAGCTTGTTTGTGAACCGATTTTTTCAATTATATACTTTTCCAATCCAGAATGTAATATCACCAATGTATGTTCCGAAAATTTACAGTGCGCTGTTATCAATGATGCTCGTATGAGTGTTGTTTTACATAAGATAAGTTTAACCTCCAAAGAAATTTCCGTGGATCGAATCGACGAAATATTTCAAGAATTGAAGAAGTATTCAAAATTGGAGGAATCGCCACGCGTATATTCGGAAAATGTAATATTTGATATCAATGCCTTTGTTGAAGAAGCAAATTTGTGTTTGCAACAAGTGTTGTTAGAAAATGAGAAGCAACATCTTGAAAAAAGTGCAGATGATAAACGACTTTTCAAGAAAAAAATTCAGCAGGAACTTGTTCGAAATAAAGCGGATTATCAAAAACAATTGGAAGAATATAAAATTAGTATTCAAAAAACGGAAAGAAAAAAATATATGAGAGAAATTATTCCTCTCGCTATTGTTTGTGGAATTCTTGCAATTATTTCTATATGGTTGTTTTTTGTAGCTGCGGATAGCCAAGAAAAAATGAATTTTGCAGTGGAACAATATGAATCAATGAGTAAGAAATTTTCTCAAGTTTCTGAAAGCGATATTGAATTAGCAGATTCAATTGTGGAAATATCTAATGTTACTATCACACCCCATGATTATCTCGAAGGCTCATATTTGAGATTTACACTTACGAATGTTACTGGTAGCGCAACTTTATGTTTCAGTAATCCAAATGAAGGCAATAGTGTACTACTTTTAATATTGAAAAATGGCGATGTTGAAGAATATAAGTTGAAGAGTACAAGTCCATTATATGGAAATTTTGGGGAAAGCAACAAAACGCGCAATTTCGAATTTGTTATCGCTCATTCTGCAGATGAAATTCAGGAGTTCAAGTTATCACCGATTTATGTGAAAAGTGGCTTTGAATTTACCCATTCGTTTACTCTTCGTGTTTGGGACTTTTCATAAAATATAAAAGAGCTAACCTTTCGGGGGTTAGCTCTTTTTTGTGATTAAATCTGAAAAAGTTTTTGCAATTTGATGGCGGTGCCGCCCTCGTATTCGAGGACTTTGCCGACCGCATAGAAGCCGTTTTTGTCGCAGACGCGAAGCATCGTGTCGACGGGGAAGTTTGTGCCGATCTTTTTTTGATAGATCTCACAGCCGCTTCGGGAGAGCTTGGAGAAGAAATCAGGCAAGATGACTTTTTCCCAATCGGCGAAGAGAAGCTCTGTCGGCAGGAGTGTCTTTTCCCGTTCCTCGGGCGACATTTCGGCAAGTGCTTCGAGCGTGTGGGCGTCGTCAAGAGAGAAAATACCCGTTTTGGTGCGTTTGAGTGCAGACATCGCGCCACCGCAACCGAGCTTTGCGCCGATGTCCGCGCAGAGTGTGCGGATATAAGTGCCTTTCGAGCAGGCAACACGCATGGTGTAATCACAGCCGTCGCCGTCAATATCGAGCGCATAAATGTTGATCGGACGTGCTTTGCGTTCAATCGTGATGCCTTCGCGTGCGAGATCGACGAGCTTTTTGCCGTCTACCTTCAGCGCGCTATACATGGGTGGGACCTGCATGATTTCACCGACGAAGCTTTTGGCCGTTTCGAGTACCGCTTCGCGATCGGGGATCCTATCGCTTTCGGTGAGCGTGGTGCCTGTGGTATCTTCGGTATCTGTGGTGATGCCAAGGCGAAGTCCTGCTACGTATTCCTTGTCTTTTTCCGTCAAAAATTCGGAAGCCTTGACCGCTCTGCCAACGAGAATCGGAAGAAGTCCTTCCGCCATGGGATCGAGTGTTCCCGTATGTCCGACTTGCTTTGTGCCGAACAGGCGGCGGATCTTGGCAACTGCGTCAAAAGACGTGATTCCCACGGGTTTGTATAAAAGAAGTACGCCGTCAGTCATGGAAACCGCACTCCTTTACGATCCGTTCCACGGCTGCTTCCGCGTTTTCAGGCATTACGCTGCAGCCTGCCGCACCTGCATGACCGCCGCCGCCAAAGATGGCGCAGATTTTGGAAACGTCCACGTCACAAGCGGAACGTGTGGAAATCTTATAAGTAC
The DNA here is from genome assembly GCA_964466625.1 of uncultured Lachnospiraceae bacterium. GTDB lineage: Bacteria > Bacillota > Clostridia > Oscillospirales > CAG-272 > QALR01. The sequence goes on from CAYXQF010000017.1 coordinate 11,200, forward strand.
CGTCGTCTTTTTCACGCACGAGAATGGCGACCTTAACGCCGTCCACGCGGCGAATGACGTTGATCACGTCGTAAGTATCCTCGTCTTCAAAACCGCACGCTTTTTTGTCCTCGCTCGTGATTTTCACAAGAGAGATCTTGCCGCCGCAACGATATTTGACGTTTGCCATGGCAAAGGCTTCTGCCGCGAGCGCGGTTTTGGTCTTGCATTCGAAAAGATTGCGACAGATTTCCGCGTGGTTTGCGCCTCGCTCAATGAGCTTTGCGGCGATCTTATGGGTGACGGGTGTCGTGTTGGCATAACGGAAGCCGCCTGTGTCTGCCGCGAGCGCCGCATAGAGAAGAGATGCTGTCTTCTGGGGGATTTCGCCGATGAGCAGACGGTTGATGATGTGATAAATGATCTCTGCGCAAGCAGATGCTCTGGCATCGGCAAAATAATATTCCGCAAAGCGTTCGTGCGTTGCGTGATGATCGAGCGCGAGGTCGATACGGGACGCATATTCGCGATAAATGCCAAGCTGTGCTGCTGACGCGACGTCCACGCTGATATAATATTCCGCTTTGAAATCGGCAGGGGTATCTTCGATGTGAAATTCCCGCTTGCCATCTGTCATGAAACAAAGCGAGGCAGGAATCTTATCACCGCTTGCAGGATAAGCTTTTTTGCCGAGAGATCGAAGGGTATTTACAAGGGCAAAGCAAGAACCGATGGTGTCTGCATCGGGATTTTCATGCGTGAAGACAAGAAAATTGTCATGGCGCATGAGGTTTTTGCAAATGCTGTAAATCGTGATATTATTCATTCGTTTCGTCCTGCGCTTCCTCTTCGGATTTCGCGGGTTCGATTTCTTCGGGAACAGCGGCTTTTTTGAGAAGCTCGGAAATGTGCGCACCGCGCTCCATGGCGTTATCATATTCAAATGTCAGTTCGGGTGTTTCACGAAGATTGATCTTCTCCGCGATGGCATGGCGGAGAAAACCGCCGGCACTGTAAAGTCCTTTTTTGATTTCCTTGATATTTTCTCTTTCTGCTCCGTAAACGGAGAAATAAACTTTTGCGAACTTGAGATCGCCCGAAACGTCACAACCTGTGATGGTGATGAGTGCGTCACGTACGCGATGATCTTTCACTTCGCGCAAAGCTTCGCCGAGCACTCTTGCGACTTCGTCGTTGATTCTTGCTCTTCTGTATTTCGGCATAAGTGTGCCTCCTTTTCTTTCCGCCGGGCGGAACCTTTTGATGGTTTTGCTTTCAATAAGCAACAATAATACAATTATATTTTACCACAAAAATAGGAAAAAGAATAGCCTTTTTGAAAAATTTTTTATAAAGGCAATAAAATCGTGCCATTATTGACAGCGGTTTTGCTTTATGATACAATAAATAGATAAAGAACAATCGGAAAAGGAGGAGTTTTTCATGGCAAACGACAGACCAATCTCAAAAAAAGAAGATCTTGATAGTTTTTGGGATATTGCGGATATGCTTCCCGAAAAGAAAAAGCCACAACGAAAAGCCCCCGTTTTTTCCGATACGGAAGCGGTAACGATCGCGACGGGCGATAAAGCGCATGATACCTCCGCGAAAATTCCGCCGCGTATGTCGGTCACACAAGTCGTGCAGGAGGGGAAAGAATACGTCCCCGAAAGCGATTTTATCCGCCGTGTGAAGATTACGCCGTGGCCGACGGATTTCAGCTTTTACCGAAAATTCCGCAGTGATGCACTCCGCTTTTTTGACCGCACGCACGCGCCTTGCGAATACGTTTATTTTTTCTCCTATATGCCGCAATACGATCAGATGACTTCCTCGCAGATGGCATATTATCTCTATTGGCGCGCGGAATTTAAGAGGGGCAACTATTTAAAGGCGGACAACAGCTACGTTTTCCTTTTGGCGTATGAGATCATCAATCTTCCCGACAAGATCCCACCGAAAGAGGGCGTCATGTTGCTGGCAAAGCTTTGGGGAACTTACCGCGCGGAGTACCGCTACATGGATAAATACTTCGGGGAATGGCTTTGCGATTATTGTGTGATCCACCGTGTGGCACTTGATTTTTCATGGCTTTCGGGTTTTCTTGCCGATGCGATCGGTGAGGTTTCCGTACCTGAATTTTTCCTGGAAAAAAACAAAGTGACAACGGCGCTGATCGCCGCTGTGTGTGCTTACGATTATAAAAAGAGCAAATATTACGAGGCTTGCAAAGACGCTTATGATACGCATATGCCGGCGGCACTTTCTCATGCGGTGTGCCGCGTGATCTTGCCGAATCTGGAGAAATACGGCATTATCCCCGTGCGTCTTGTGCGCGACAGCTTTTCGGGGGCGGTGGTCTGCCGCACGGAAAAATACAGGATCGAGCTTTCGGTCTATCCCTTGAAGCGCTCCTATGAATTTCGCCAGCTTCTTTCCAAGACGGCGAAGCTTTGTGAAAATAGGATCCGTGCCGCTTTTGCGATCAAATCCCGCTTTTCTCCGAGCGGACTTGATGATGAGATCAAGTGCGCGGTGAATGAATATTTTGATGCGATCTATCCCGACAGCGCTACTTCTCACCGCAAAAAACAAGCGGAAGAGGAAGAAAGCTATATGGCACTTTACGAGCCCGAAAATAAAGGCCCTGCTGACATCGAGCGCGCGCTCGCCATTGAGGAAGCGGCTTGGGAAACGGCAGAACTTTTGGAAACGGAAGATGACGTTTTGGCAGAGGAAGAAATCTCTTTTTCGGCACCCGAAACGGTGAGCATTTTGCCTGCCGAGGAAAAATCCAAGGAAATTCCCGATATGCCTTTTGCTTTCGATGCACCCATGGGTGGAGAGGACGGCGATTTTGCTTTTCTTCTCGCTCTGGAGCCACGGCTGAAAAACGCTGTTTTTCACGCGGTGAAGGGTGATTTTGCGGCGTATTGCCGTACCCTTTCGCAAATGCCCGAGAGGCTCGCGGGCGAGATCAATGAGATCGCCATGGACGAGATGGGCGATATCATTCTGGAAGAAGATTTCACGCTCGTTTCCGATTATGCGGACGAGATCACAAATGTACTAAACAAGGAGGAATGAACCTTTGGAAACAGGTGTTCAAAAAATTCCGAAACGAATCTTAAATACGCTCGTTTCTTCGCTTGCGGCAGGCGTCGTGCCGAGAACGGGCGCGGCTTATATCGCAATCGGCAGAAGCGCGGAGATCACAGCGATCTGTCACGATCTGGAAAACGTTGCCGAGGGCGGTTCCGCGACGCGTTTTATCATTGGTAAATACGGCAGCGGTAAAAGCTTTCTCATTCAGCTTATGCGCGGCTACGCAATTGAACGTGGCTTTGTGGCGGCGGACGCGGATCTTTCGCCCGAACGCAGACTTTCTTCCTCGGGCGGCGGCGGACTTGCTACCTATCGGGAGCTTGTGAAAAATCTTTCCTCCAAGGCAAATCCCGACGGCGGCGCTTTTGCAGGAATTATTTCCAAATGGCTCTCCGACGTGCAATATGAGGTGACGGCAAGCGGCATTCTGCCCGAAGACCTTCGCTTTGAAAAGGAGATCTCTGCCCGTATCTACGGTGTTTTGCACGAGATCGAAACGGGCATCGGTGCTTTTGATTTTGCGCGTGTCATCGATCTTTATTACCGCGCTTGGCGCGACGGAAATGAAGAAGGACAGAGTAATGCACTCCGCTGGCTGCGCGGTGAATACGGCACCAAGACCGAAGCGCGTGCGGCGCTCGGTGTTTCGGGCATCATCAATGATGAAAACTGGTATGATTATATCAAGCTCATTGCGGCGTTCGTTCGCCGCATCGGCTACAAAGGCCTTGTCGTTTTTATCGATGAATGTGTGAACCTTTATAAGATCCCGAATCGTGTTTCGCGTGAAAATAACTACGAAAAGATCCTTTCCATCTTCAATGACACCTTGCAGGGAAAAGCCGCAGGATTGGAGATCATTTTCGCAGGCACGCCCCAGTTTTTGGAGGATACACGCCGCGGACTTTTCAGCTATGAAGCGCTTCGCTCGCGCCTTGTGGACACGATGTTTGGCGGAGAACCCATCACGGGCGGCAGTCATCTTTTCGGACCCATCATGCGTCTGGCGCGCCTTTCGGACGATGAGCTTCTTGCGCTTATCGCCCGCGTGACCTCGCTTTTCGTCCGTCTTTACGGCGGTCCCGACGTGACACCTGCGGAAATGCGCGATTTCCTTTATTATATGCTCGCAAGAGCGGGTGCGGATACGATGATCACGCCCCGTGAGATCATTCGCGCATACCTCACGGCACTCGGCATCGTCTTGCAGTCGAACGGCACGAAACGGCTGCCCGACGTTTATAAAAAAGAGGGCGCGTCGATCGGTATCCCTGAAAAAGAAGAAGCAAAACGGGACGATTTCGATCCCGAAATGATAGAATTATAACGATATCCAAGGAGGCAACTATGTTCGAAAAATTCAATTTTGATCCTAAGATCGTCGGTGAAAACAGACTTGCGCCCCGTGCGCAGTTCGTCCCTTACGGCTCTGCGGAAGCAGCGATGAAACGCGGTATGTCTGATCGCATCACGATGCTCGGCGGCGAATGGGATTTTTGTTATTATGAAACCGTTTGCGATCTTCCCGAAAACGTGTGGGATGTGGAATACACGGCGAAAATTCCCGTTCCTTCCTGCTGGCAGAATCACGGCTACGGTCAGTATTGGTATACCAACGTGAACTATCCGATGCCGTATCAGCCGCCGCAGATCCCTTTGGAAAATCCCGTCGGCGTTTACCGCCGCACGTTCTATAGACCTGCAGGTGAAAAATGCTATCTCATGTTTGAGGGCGTTTGCTCCGAATATATCGTCTATATCAACGATCAGTACGTAGGGCTTTCCAAAGGCTCGCACATTCAATCCGAATTTGATATCACCGATCTTCTCCACGATGGTGAAAACAGCATCACCGTTGCGGTGCTGACCTTCAGCGATTCGAGCTACATCGAAGATCAGGACTTCTTCCGCTTCAACGGTATTTTCCGCGACGTGTATCTCATCTCCCGTCCCACCGTTCATATCGAGGATTTTGAAATCGTGACCAAAATCGACGGCACCGTGGGCGTGAATCTCACGCTTCCCGATGAATATGACGGCAGTGAAGAGATGGAAGTTCGTCTCTTTACCCCCGACGGGGAAGAAGTGACTTATGTGAAAGAGCCGCTTCTCTGGACGGCGGAAACACCGTATCTTTACGGTATTTTGCTCGGTTTCCATGGGGAATATATCTATCGGAAATTTGGTTTCCGTGAAATTTCCGTTGATGAAAACGGCGCGCTCCTTGTCAACGGTAAGCCCATCAAGCTCAAGGGTGTCAATCGCCACGATACACACCCCGAAACAGGCTATACCATGAAGCCTGAAGAAGTTTGGTCAGAGCTTTGCCTGATGAAACAGCACAATATCAACTGTGTGCGCACTTCCCACTATCCGCCCGCACCCGAAACCATCGAGATGATGGATGAACTGGGCTTCTACGTCATCGACGAATGTGATATTGAGGCACATGGCACTGAGCACGCATATAAGGGCAGAGCGCCTCACGATCAGATCTCGAACAATCCGCTTTGGCGTGACGCTTACGTTGACCGCGCGGTGCGTTTCGTTCACAGAGATATCAACTCGCCCTCTGTCATCATGTGGTCGCTCGGCAACGAAAGCCACTTTGGTGAAAATCACCGTGAAATGGCAAAGGCAATCCGTGAGATCGACGAAACCCGTCTGATCCATTATGAAGGCACCACCTCTGTGCGCCGCTTCTCCGAAACGCATGACGATCCCATCGACGAATGTGTGGACGTAGAAAGCGTGATGTATCCGACGCTTGCGACGGTGGAACATGAGGGCATCAACGAAGAGGGCAAAAAACGTCCGTATTACCTTTGCGAATACGCGCACGCAATGGGCATGGGTCCCGGTGGCCTTGAAGACTATTGGCAGCTTTTCTATAAATATCCCCGTCTTTGCGGCGGTTGTGTTTGGGAATGGGCTGACCATGCCATCTATAAAGGCGAGAAAAACGGCAAGCCGATCTATTGCTATGGCGGTGACCACGGCGAATATCCGCATGACGGCAACTTCTGCGCGGACGGTCTTTGCTATCCCGACCGCACACCGCATCTCGGTCTTTTGGAGCTCAAGCAAGTGATGCGTCCCGTGCGCTTCACCTTGGACGGTGACACCGTGACGGCGACGAATATGCTTGATTTTGCAAACACCGCTGACATTTTCGAGGCGCGCTACACCATTGTGGACGGCACCAAAATTCTTGCGAGTGGTATGCTTTCTATTGATGCGAAACCGCATGAAAGCGTTTCCACGAAGATCGAAGGTATTACCGAAACGAGTGAATATCCTTGCTACGTCAATATCTCCGTGGTATATAAGCACGATGAAAAATTTGCGGGCGCAGGCGCGGAAGCTTCCTTTGAACAGCTTGAAGCGAAGACCGAGGTGCTCGGCGTGAAGACTGCGCGCATGGGCGGTGAGATCCTCACCGACGTTACGAGCAGATACGTCACCGTTTCTTCGGGACAGATCTCCGTCACCGTTGACCGCGCGAAAGGCTCGATCATAAGCTTCAAAAAGATGGGCGAAGAGCTCCTTGCCGGTCCCACCTATTTTACGGCTTGGCGTGCGCCGTTTGATAATGACCGCAACATCAATCCGAGAAACTGGAAATGGGAATTTGTCGAAGGCGTCAGCTTGCACGTCCTTTCCTCCGAAGTGAAAGCGGACGACAGAGAAACGATCGTTTCTTTTGACGCGATGTTTGCTGTGGCTTCTCGTTTCCCGATCTATAATCTGAATTTGCAGTATATCCTTCGTGCGGACGGTGTGACCGTTTCGATCCATGCGAAATTGAACCCCGAAAATCAAGTGAAGCAGGTGCCGCGTTTCGCGATGGGCTTTGATCTGAAGCCCGGCTTTGAACGTCTGGAATATTTTGCGAAAGGTCCCGGTGCTTCGTATCTCGACTTCCAGAATCATGCGAAGTATGGCGTTTACCGCTCTACGGTAACCGATGAATTTGAACCGATGATCAAACCGCAGGATTGCGGCAACCATTACGGCGCAAAATTTGCTTCTCTTTCGACCGATTGGGGTACGGGTATTCGTTTTGAAGGCGAAAAATTTGAGTTTTCCGCCCTGCATTATACGCAGAAAACGCTCACCGAAGTTGCCCACAATCATGATCTTATTCCCGACGACGTGACACACGTTCTCATTAACTATCGTGTCAACGGTGTTGGCTCGAATAGCTGTGGTCCGATGCTTCCCGAAAAATATATCTTCCTTGATGAGGAATTTGATTTTACTTTTGATATTCTTTGAGTATTGGGACGCTGTCCCGCGGCCTGCCCAAGGGACTTATCCCTTGGGAATCCCGTTTGGGGGGGAACACCATTGATTTCAGCGGGAGCCTACTCCCGCTGAAATTTTTTGCTTTTTTATAAAAAAGACCTATCCGTTTTATTTTTTCGGCACTTTAAGAGTGTAATCATGATTACGAGCCGCAAAGGAGATAAGAGCAATGAAAGAAAATGAAAAAGAGATCGTCCGCTTTGTGGAGCCGGTTCTTCGTTTTTGTCTTTCGCGCATCAGCAATCGCGCAGATGCAGAGGACTTGGCGGGTGAGATCATGCTGCACGTGGTAAACGGTGTGCGAAAATATGAGATCACCGCTCTTGATGCTTGGGTGTGGCGTATCGCGCACAACCGATACGCACGCTTTCTGGAAGCAAAGAAAGGGGTGCTTGATACCTGCTCCGATGAATATGCGTTGAACCTTGTCGGCGATTATGATGTGGTCGATGAGGAGAATGATGAGAATTTTGAAGCGGTTTTTCGCTGTCTTCATACGCTTTCCCGCGAATACAAAGATATTTTGGTGGATTATTATATCGGAGAGCTTTCTGTGCGCGCGCTTGCGGAGAAGTATCACCTTTCGGAAACGGCGGTCAAATGGCGTTTGCACGTCAGCCGCGAAAAAATACGAAACAGAATAGGAGAAAAAACGATGGATAAGGTCTACACGAGATTGAATTGGAACACAAATACCTGTAACGGAAACTTGAATCCCAATAAATATCTGCACAGTCAAGTCGCCCGTGCGATCTGTGAGGCGGCATATGAAAAGCCGCTTACGATTGAAGAGATCAGCATGAAGACGGGACTTCCTACCATGTATATCGAAGATGCGTTGCCGAACCTTATTTACGGGGACGCGATCACGGAGCTTGGCACGAAGTACGCGACGAATTTTATCATTTTGCGCGAAAAAGATCGCACGGAGATGGAGAAGAATTTTGCGCCGCTGATTGATGCGCTTGCCGATTATTTTGAATCGCTTTTTACTGAGGTGAGAGAAAAGGTTGCCGCAATGGATTTTTATGGGCATGAACGCGGCATGGAAAAGCTTGGGTATATCGCTTTGCCGATGACACTTCGCGCAAAGATCTACCGCATAAAAGAAAAGACAGGTCTTGCGACTGGCGTTTATCCTCCCCGTCGCGATGGCGGTCACGGTTGGTTTATCGTGGAGGAAACGGAGAACGAAGCCGATATGCCTCTCCCTTTCTCCACGGGGTGTAATGTCACGGACGGCGCGGGCGGCTGCATTTATTGGTACACCATTTTTAAGTATTTTAGCAACAACATCTATCATAATGGCGGTACATACTGGCTTTCGCAAAATAATATTGTGCAAAGATGCGAGAACGGTGTGATCCCCGAAGAGGCTCTGAACGAAGATGACATTGTTCGCCTTTTGCGCGCGAACCTTATCAAAAAAGAGTGCGGTGCTTACAAACTGAATTTTCCGTGTTTTACGGGAACGCAGTTTGATGAATTTGCAAAAAATTTCCGCAAGGACTCAGAAAAACTCGATGCACTTTTGGCGGATCTTATTCTTTCCGTGAGAAAAAGCTTTGTTCGCTTCACACCGAAGCGCCTTGAAAGTCAGATCAACCAGTGGGTCTCCTGCTTTGTGCAACGCATCGGCGCTTATGTCACGGAGGAGCTGATCGCGCGCGGCGTGCTGGAAACGCCTCATGATGAAATTCCCATGACAAACGGTGTTTTCTTTGTGGAGGGTAAATACCGTCCGATCTAAGTGAAAAAAGTCCCCTTGCAAGGGGACTTTTTCTTATATAGAAAACATGGAGAGAATGGGAATGATGTGCATATACTGTCCGTCGAAGCGGTAGACGGTGGTGCCGTTTTCTACTTTTTCGCGCAGATAAGGAGCGAAATCATTTTCAAACATTTCCGTGATCGCTTCTGCGGAAATACCGCATTTTTGTGAAACGGCATCAGCTGTGACGTAAGCATTTTCTGTATGAACGGTCAGACGATAGAGCGTGGCAGCGACTTTCATTCTTCGCATATCACCAAAAGCTTTCAGAACAGAGGTGATGTTTTTGATATGCACATTATGGAGTCCTAAGTTTTTATTATCAGAAAAGAACAAAGAACCTTGCCACATGCAAGATGTCATTTCGGGAACATTCGTGCAGGAATAACCCCATTCGCCCTTGCCCGCCTTTTCGATAACCGATTCTGCATTCCACGTTCTCGGACCGTCATCACTTTCTTTCAAAAAGAGGACGGCGTGGAGATTTCTTGCCATGCGAAGCGCGAAAGCGCGGTCTTCTTCACGGGGAAGTGATTCGATCTTGTTTTTGATGCCGAGGAAATAGTCCGTTTCGCTTGCGACAGGCTTATAGCCCATCAGCTCATCAATGGAAACTTCAAAAAGTGCTGCAATTTTCGGCAAAAGTGCGATATCGGGACAGCACTGTGCGGAATACCATAAATAAGGATACAATAGGAAATCAATCCGCACATACATTGCTTACAGAAATATAAATGTATGGAGAACTGAAAACATGAAAAAATCCTTATTTGAACAACACGGTATTACTTATCGAGAAGTCAACGGCGTATTTATCCTCGATATTGAACCGCCAGAACAAAAAGAAGTCAGCAGATTTGGTTGGCAACATGAAAAATGGCTCAAAAAACACCGTCCTTGCCGCCATTCTCTCTTGGTTGGTTCTGGCGAAATCCTTGAATATCTTGCGGGGATTGATACAGAAGCTAACGAAATATATTCTTCTCTGATAGCCGATTTTGCAAAAGCTAAAGGAGTTAACGAAAACCTCAAAGCTACAGATCAAATGAAATGGGTGCAGATGATGCGGAGTATTGAAAACAGAGCAAGGAAAATTGTCGAAAAAGAAGTGATTTACCAATGATTTCTACTATGAAAATAGAATAAGTATCTTTAGTAACAGACAACGATATTCTACATCAAAAATTAAGTTAGCAAAAAATCAGCCTCTAAAATGAGGCTGATTCGTTTTGTGGCATAGTTCAATTATTATTCTGAAATATTAAAATATGCGTAGTGTGTTGCATCAGGGAGAGGAAAAACTATACGATAATGCCCCTTTGTATACTGATAATCTGCTTTTAGATGTTTGTAGAGATCAATTTCACCTTTTGCAATTCGCCCATCAGCAGAATACTCAAGCCAATAATAATCCATAATAAAAGGAATGCGTATCCATCCTGGAATAGATTGCTCCTCAATCCAAGCATCGTACCCAAGGCTTTCCAGATCGTGATCCCACTTCTCAATGTATATTTTATTTAGAAAAACACCATCAATTCCATTGTTTGTAATAATACAAGTGATACTTGAAGGTGCCGTGACATATTGGGATTGAGCTAATGCAATTGAGTATTTCCAATCTCCGTCTGGAGGAAAATTATCAGTGTGTCCTCCTCCCGATTGAGCTGTATAATTCCAAGGATCATTACCTACAGGATAATTCCAAACATATTGATATCTATCCGCATTTGTTGTTTCTAGCTTAAGTGAATTATCCTGACAAGAAAGGCAATTTATTACAATACAAGGTAGCATACAAAGAAGAATAAAACATTTTATTGATTTCATGGATATTCTCCTTTCCTTTAGTGATTTAATTCAAATTAATATAATATGACATTGTATTATATATTGTTTGATTTATAATTGTACCACTATTTACAATGCCTACGACAACACCATTTTCTTTTACATTTCTAGGATGAGTATGTATAGCATAACAAATCAATGTTTGGGTAGAATATACCGGACTACCGCTGTTCCCACCCTTCGTGTTATTAGTGTAGTTAATACGATGACTTGAAACTTCATTGATAATCCCATATGTCGTATAATTATTGTACACCCAATGCGATTGTATTTCGCATTCATTATCAACGCAAGTCATTGTTACGCATTTTGGATAATCACTGATTGCTACACTTTGATTTAGAAGGTTGTTAACATTGTGTGCACACTCAAAATAATATGCATTATTAATTGGTTCCTGTAATTTCATTACACACCAATCGTAGTTCAATACTGCGTCAACTGTTGTTCTTCCGCTATTGTTATTAAGTGCAGTAACATACTCCGAGCAAATCCATCTTTCGGGATAAATATATTCTGAATTTGTCTCAATAGGTCTTGTGGTTGAACCGTAATATGGATAAATTCTTACTTCTGGAACATCACAATTATATTCCACAATATTGTGTCCCGCGGTTACTATAACATCGGGCGCCACCAAAAAACCTGTCCCTCTATACCATTCAGCCGATTGAGTTATTCCATCATCATTTTTGTCATACCACATCATCAATAGAACGACACCACTATAAGGCTCATCCATCGGTGGAGTATGAAGAAACGGATTGCTGGAGTCAACAATACCACGCGTATTGGTATTAGGAAGAACAGTTTCTTTAATTGATTCTAACCTTGTTAATTCTGAGCTCAAGCCATCTAATTCATAAGTTGTTGTTGTCATGCTTGCGTAATCGGGAATACTGCTTGCAGGAATAGTACGGTATGTTTTGTTAACATAATCATACTCGACCAAATCACCGATATTGTTGGTGCTAATAATATTCCCAATAATTTCAGCGGTACCTGCAGAAACAGAAAAAGCAAATGTAAAGCAAAATGTCAATACAATCGCAAGGGTACGCATGAATGTCTTTTTCATTATGATAGCCTCTCTTTCTTCATATTTTTCTATAAATAAGTGTTACTTATACTCCTTTGTATCCTCAAAGGTAATCACATCGTCTGCGGCACGATGTTGTCATTGGCGATGATAACGCTGATAACAAGAATAACGAGTGCGGCAATAATGATGTATTCCATATGGGTACCTCTCATTCCTTAAATTCGTTAATTTCAAAATATGCGTAATGGGTTTGTTCGATAAGCGGAAAAACGATACGATATATACCTCTTGTATATTCGTAATCAGCTACCAGATATTTATAAAGATCAATTTCGCCGTGGACGGAACGCCCGTTATCGGAGCGATCGAACCAATATCCGTCCATGATAAATGGAATTCGTACCCAACCGCCGACCGCAAATTCTTCAACATATCCATTTGCCCCGAAGCCTTCTATGTGGTTATAGTATTTTTCAATATAAATTTTTCTAAAATTGACACCACAGTCGGTTGTGTTGGAGATGGTACAATAAATGGTTTGCGGCGCCTGCGAAAAAAGGCTCTGATCTAAGGAAATATCAAGGTCATAGTCATAAACATCATGGATTCGAAGAACATCTGGCTCTGCGGTGTAGTTCCAAGGTTCATTTCCGCTGGGTTTCCATGAAGAATTGCGAGCTTGGCAAGAAGTGAAAAGGAGCGAGAGCGTCATTACACAGAAAATGAAGAATGCAATATGTTTGTGTTTCATAAAACTTGTTTCTCCATTTTATTCATAATCTATGTAATACGAAATGGTGTTATAGACCGTCTTGTTGATTACAGTGCCTCTATTGCCGTCACCGTTACCGTCGGAATCGCCGTGTGTATGGATTGCATAGCATATATAGTCGCTATCGTATACAGGACTACCGCTTTGTCCTTTTTTCGTATTGTTGGTATATTGAATTCGATTCCCAAGGAATGTGAATAATTGATTTACTGTTCCGGACGATGAATAGTTTTTGTAAGTTATATGGCTTGGTTCACCGCATTTATCTAGGAGACAACCGGAAGTAGCACAACCGGGATAACCACTTACCGTGACACTTTTGTTTTTTACAGAACTGGTCGAATAAGAACACTCAAAATAATGTGCGTCCGTTATGGGTTCTTGCAGTTTCATAACACACCAATCATTATCCAATACACTATCGCTGTCTGTGTTTCCTTTTGCATCGTTTAGAGCAGAAGTGTAATCCGAGCATATCCAACGTTCGGGATATACAAAATCAGAATTATTATCAAGAGGAAGCGTATCAGAATTGTAAAAAGGATATATTCTTACTTGAGGTACATCTGTTTCGTATACAACAACATTGTGACCGGCGGTGACAACGACATCGGGTGCAACTAAAAAACCGGTTCCTCTGCACCATTCAGAAGAAGTTATTACACCATTTTCTCTTTCTTCATCAATTACGCCATTCCCATTTTTGTCCACCCAAAATAAAATCAAAACTACACCGGAATAAGGTGCTTGCGTGGGGGGCGTGTTTTGAAATCCCAACAATGGAGTTATAATGTCAAGTGGAGCAACGGTAGAATTAGTGTTCGTATTTGATAAGTTTACAGATGCACTAGCTAATTCTGTTGCCATGCGCTCCAATTCATAAGTGGTTGTTGTCATACTTGCATAATCGGGGATACTGCTTGCGGGAATAGTGCGGTATGTTTTGTTAACATAATCATACTCGACCAAATCACCGATATTGTTGGTGCTAATAATATTCCCAATAATTTCAGCGGTACCTGCAGAAACAGAAAAAGCAAATGTAAAGCAAAATGTCAATACAATCGCAAGGGTACGCATGAATGTCTTTTTCATTATGATAGCCTCTCTTTCTTCATATTTTTCTATAAATAAGTGTTACTTATACTCCTTTGTATCCTCAAAGGTAATCACATCGTCTGCGCCACCCGTGCCGGATACAACGTATTCAACGATACATTTATAGTATGCACCGTCGAATGCGTTGATTTACCAAATAATATAATTTATTATTCTACAATTTCAAAATATGCGTAATGGGGACCGTCACCTAAAAACAGCACCAGACGATATTTTCCAGGTGTTAATGTACAACCATTTTGCAAATATTGGGGGTAAAAAACGGCGCCAGCCGTATTGTCTGCAGAATATGCAAAAGAATACGCACTATCTCCCTGTTCACGGTAAGGCAAGCGAACCCAACCGGGATCGCTGTTGTAGCCGGGAAACAACGCATCATAATATTTTTCTGCAAAGACGGCTTTACATACGATATACGGATGATCTCCTGTGTGGTTGACAGCTTTAGCGTAGATTGCTTCTACAGAAGTATCATATACGGGAAATTCGGTAGAAAATGTAATGTCATACTGAATATAAGAAGCGTTTTCCGAAACCGGCATAAAATTCCACGGTTCGTCCCAATTGGGTGTCCATGGCTGCGGCTGCTCATTTTTTTTGCAAGCGCACAATGAAAGAGCTGTTGCTAACAAAAGCAGAAAAAGTAAAAGCTTTTTGTGTCTATGTTTCATACAAGCCTCCGGATTTAAGACTGCTCGATTCTATCGCAAATGCAATTATAGATATATTCAGTGATACGAATTGCCGAATTAAAGTTATATCCGTCATTGCCCGTTCTTGCTTCGATGCCAACTACGATTACCGGATTTCCGATATCATAAGCGCACAGCGGAGAACCGCTTCCTCCTCCCATCGCAGTACATGAATGCTGAATGAAGTCTTGTTCTGGTTCGATGAAAGTTATTTTACCTTGGGAGCGATATTGCCTATAATCATTGTCAGACCTTTTAGGATATCCTTGATTGAAAACAGTTAATCCTAGAGATGCTCGATTATATGTGCAAGGATAATAATATGCATCAGTTATGGGTTCTTGAAGGGTAACAATACACCAGTCCTTGTCTATGTCCTCGGGGTATGTAGTAGGGTAAATCCAAGTTGAAGGATATACAAAATCATCATCGGTAAATTCTGGAGATATCGTATCATGATAAAAAGCATATACTCGAACCTCAACGATATTTGCAGTGCTTTCTGTTTTTATAAAGGCATGTGCAACGGTCACCATTACTGTGGGACTAACTAAAAATCCAGTTCCTCTTTCGTAGTAATCAGTCTGACCGTCTAAATTGTTATCTCGGGTGTCATCAACACCAATCAACAAAAATACGCTTCCGGAGGCAGGCGTTTGCTTTACTCCATTAATAATCGGAGGTGACAATTCAAATGGTGCATTAGGGTTAACATACAATGGATCCGTCGTAAGATCTGCTGATAATGCTGTAGCTGGCAGTGTTTTTAATTCTGTTGCCATGCGCTCCAATTCATAAGTGGTTGTTGTCATGCTTGCGTAATCGGGAATACTGCTTGCAGGAATAGTGCGGTATGTTTTGTTAACATAGTCATACTCGACCAAATCACCAATATTGTTGGTGCTAATAATATCCCCAATAATTTCAGCGGTACCTGCAGAAACAGAAAAAGCAAATGTAAAGCAAAATGTCAATACAATCGCAAGGGTACGCATGAATGTCTTTTTCATTATGATAGCCTCTCTTTCTTCATATTTTTCTATAAATAAGTGTTACTTATACTCCTTTGTATCCTCAAAGGTAATCACATCATCTGCGCCACCCGTGCCGGACACAACGTATTCAACGGTACATCTATATGTGCCTGTGTCGTCAAGCTGATATTCAAATTCGTCGGAATAGCGAACACTGCTGACAGTAATGGTTTCCGAAACGACGTCACTCCAAAAGAGCAACAAGTTTCGTTTTTCAATGGTAATGGTAATAGTAGCTCCGGTTGTAACATTGGGATAACCATCATATCCCACTCTTACCGTTGCATTGCCATCACTGGAAATCTCAAAGTAGCTGGTTGTTCGCAAAGTATTATTGTTATACAAGCTTATATTGCTTGCCAACAAAGAAAATTGTAAAACAGCAACCATGACCATTGCCAGTACAAGAACTAAACTTACTTTTCGTTTCATTCAATGACCTCCAATTCTGTGCTATCAATAGGGACTAAAGATTCTATTAAGATCACACATTCCTCAAGATAAAAACCGCTGGGAACTGTCAAAGAAAATTTATACTCCGAAGAATTCCATTCGAATGCTTTTACACCAAACTTTTCGACATAGCCTATTTTGACACCTGAACTATAAAAAATTGTATAGTTGGATTTTTCATTGTCTAACGTAATTACCCCACCTAAAACATTTTGAGAAAAGACAATTTCGTTTCCATTATCATCACTCAAAATATATTTGACATAAACATTAGCACGTTCAATTTCTTTCAATTCATACCCTTCAGGTATGTACCCAAGAGTATAAACAGTCTCGATTGTACTTGGAGCATTTGCGACAGATTCATCATCGAAGAAAAATTCAACCAATTTTTCATACGCGTTCGTGAAAAATTCAACCACAGTCTTGCGAACAGCGGAAACCGTCATAGAGCAACCGAAAAACACAAGAATTGCTGCGGCAATTCCCGCCGCACGCCTACCTGCTGTGTTGAAATAAAGGCGGAATGGATTTTTAGAACGTTTAATAAGTTTTTCCATTTTACGTTGATAGATTTCATCCAAATGGATTTCCTCATCACAAGGTGGAAATTCATCGCAATAAGTCAAACTATACTGATGAAGAGCTTCTTTGAGAACCGCTTCTCCAGTCAAATTTTTCTCATTCATGATATCCCCTCCTTTTCAAAATGCTTATCAAACGCTTTCGCCCATGAGCCCATCTTGATGTTGCAACCGCTTCCGAAATATTAAACAATTTTGCAATTTCTTTCAAAGAATGATTATGATAATAATACATCACCAATACATCTCTTTGTGCTACGCTTAACAACTTGAAACAATCCAAAACCTTAGCTGCTCCTTCTTGTTCACAAGCGTCAAACAAACATGAGTCATCCACAAGTTCTGATGTATCCATGTCACACAAAAACTTGTCCTCCTTCCGTTTGATTCGCAGAATTGATATTGCTTGATTTCGAGCGATCGTCATAATGTATGCTTTTGCAGAACCTTCATCTTTATCGCGAAATACTTTGATATTTTTAAGAACGCTCAACCACGTTTCTTGCATAGCATCTTTGACGTCATCTTCGCTACCCAAAATACGATAGGTCCTCTTATAAATATCATCATGATATTTACGATAAATTGCCTCAAAATTATTCTTATCGACTTCTTCATCAAGCATTGACAAATACAACACTAACATTTTCATTACCCTTTCATGGTACAATATTTTTGATAAAATGCTTTTCACAAACCTATTATACCATTTGGTGAAATAAGCGTCAAATGTTATAGTTAGAGAATAATATTTAAATTAAGTACACAT
>CAYXQF010000018.1:0-28318 GCA_964466625.1 uncultured Lachnospiraceae bacterium
GGAAAATAAGGCATTTACTATAATGTCGTGATGTCACAGAGAGAAATGTCAAAAATGGCATAAGAATAAAGAAAACACCCGTGAGGGTGTTTTTCTTTTTTGTGAAGATTACTCAACTTTTTCTTTTTGAAAGAAAAAGTTGCAAAAAGAAGCAAAAAACGTACCGTTTTATCGTCTGGTATAGCAGGAAATGTTTCGATCGACGGCAAGAGATGGCTCGCACGAGCACGTCGTGCGCCCTCCTCTCTGGTGGTTCCGGGACGCCCCTCTTGTCACGTCGGAGGCAATTGATTCAGATTTTTTATAAAGTCGCATTATTTGTTTGGCTGAAAATTTGAGGTTGTTTCCCGCGATTGTTTGTTTCTGTGCAGAACGTTAATCCCGCCAGTGACTGTCGCACAGATCATAGAAATAACCAAAAAGCTCTTCTAACGCCATCGGAGTTGCCGTTTGATAAAAGAATAATCCTTTTTTTATTTGGCTTTCGCTTTGCACGACAAAAGTTTCCACGATTTCTCCATTTTTATTTTTGATGGAAAGCTGAAAACTCGTGCCGAAGCCGAGGGCAGGTTTTTCAATTTGATAATTGGTGTTTCCGAGTTCTTCTACGATATAGGCAATATCTTCCTTGTTGGTTACGATAACGGTGTTTCCGCTGTTGCCATCATGCACTTCAATTTCACGGATATTTCCCAAATCGGTTTTTGGAAGTTTTCTGGGGATAAATATGAAAAGAAGTATTACGATGAAGAAAACAAGAAATACGCTCAAGATAGAGAACCATATCCTTTTATGATTCTTTTTCATTAACTATCACCCGCTTTTTGATTTTTATTTTATTATAACAGAAATCTCATTATTTGTCAATTTTCGGGATTCCTAAGGGAAGAATCCCTTAGGCGGGGTTCGGGGCGGCGCACCGATGGGGTTTGGGGCAAAGCCCCAACTCCCATGCACAAAAATAAAAAAACTGCATAAAATAAAATATCGGAATGATTTGGACGCCTTAGGCATATATTGTCTTTGTGCGCAAAAAAGGGAGACTTGCAGATGAAAAAGATGAATTTTGCCGTGATCGGCGCAGATCAAAGACTTTTTGCAGCGGCGGAAACGCTTCGGGAAAAAGGAATGAATGTTTTTCTTTTCGGCGAGGACGGTTTTTCACTTGCCGACGCGGACGCGGTTTTGCTTCCGCTTCCCATGTCACGCGACGGCGTTACCGTCAGCAATACGGAAGGGAAGCTTTCCGTTGCTTCTTTGCTTGCTAAAATTGGTAAAAATACACCCATTTTTGCCGGAAGAACTGCGGCTTTTTCTGATCTGCGCCTTGTTGACTACACGGAAGAAACGCTTTTTGCTGTTAAAAATGCAGTTCCCACGGCGGAAGGTGCGCTCGCCATCGTCCTTGGGGAAACGGATATCACCGTGAGAGATATGCGTGTTTGTGTGACGGGCTTTGGAAAAGTCGGGCGTGCGACAGCCGCGCTGTTTCATGCCGTCGGGGCAGAGATTACGGTCTTTGCGCGCAGGGAAGAGATTCGGGCGGAGGCGGAAAGTATGGGATATCATACGGTGTCCGCTCTTTCTGAAAATGCTCGGCATTTTGATACCCTTATCAATACTGTTCCCGAGCGGATCGTGGATCGTTCCGTCTTGTCGGAAATGCGCCGTGACGCGCTTATTTTGGATCTTGCTTCCGCACCGGGTGGCGTGGATTTTGACTATGCTGAAAAGATCGGTCTGCGCACGATCCATGCGCTTGCGCTTCCCGGAAAATATTCCCCGAAAACGGCAGGTGCTGTAATCGCGGATACGGTGCTTTCGGTTTTGAAAGCTCGTTTTTTTGATATTATATGAAAATGGAGAATCAGATCATGATAGGATATGCTTTTTGCGGCTCGTTTTGCACGATTGCCCGATCTATGAAAATTTTGCGTTCCCTTGTGGCAGAGGGAAATGCTGTTTTGCCCATTATGAACGACAGTGTTTATACCACGGATACCCGATTCGGCAAAGCTGCCGACATCGTGAAAACGGTGGAGGATATCTGCGGCAGGAAAGTTATCCACACCATTGTGGACGCCGAACCGATCGGCCCTGATATTGACCTCGATATGCTCGTCATCGCGCCCTGCACGGGAAATACCTTAGCGAAGCTTTCCGCAGGGATCACAGATTCCCCCGTGACCATGGCGGCCAAGGCACAGCTTCGCAAAAATCGCCCCGTGGTAATTGCGCTTGCTACTAACGATGCACTTTCCGCAAATCTTAAAAATATCGGACAAATGCTTTCCCGTAAGCACGTATATTTTGTGCCGATGGAGCAGGACGATCCCGAAGGGAAGCCGCATTCGCTCGTTTGTAACTTTGATATGCTCAAAAGCACGATGACCGCCGCCTTTGCAGGACGGCAAAAAATGCCGATCTTTTGAGATTTTTTCATAAAATCCGAAGTGCGCTCATAACATAGAAGCAAAAAATGAGAGGAGATCGTCATGGGAAAAATTCGAAAACAAATCTCTCGAGAAATTTTTTGCCGAGATCGTAAAACCCTTCTTTTGTTTGTGGGGAGCGCTGTGTTTTTAGGACTTCTTTTTGCGCTTTTCGGCGTGAATCGCTACGTTTACTATCATCTTTTTTTGCCGAGAGGTGCTTTGCCGCCGTTTTTTATGGTGCTTTTGTGGGGCTTGATGCTTGCTTTGCTCGGTGTGTCGGCGGCGCTGGCTTTTGCCTCTCCCCATTGCGACAGACATATCACGAAGAATACGATCCTGATGCTTTTCGGCGCGGTGCTTTTGCTTTGCTGTGTCTGGATTCCGATGGTGTATAAGGCGGCAGCTTTCTTTCTGGCGTTGCTGCTGATCCTTTTGCTTATGTTTTGCCTTGCACTTTTTTTCTTCACGGTGTGGCGGTTGAACAAAGCGGCAGGGGTGGGAATCTGCATTTTTGCGCTTTGGATCACTTACGTTTTATATTATACCTTCGCAATTTTCTTATTAAATTAAAAAAATCGGCTTTTGTCGAAGAAATTTTTATAAAAATTTGCAAACTTCCTTGACATTCGGACAGAAAATTGATATTATGAAAGTGATAGGCAAGTCCAAAATTTTATTGAAGGGAGTAAATGCAACATGAAAACTGTAAAAGTTTGTTTGAATTCCATTGAGGCAGTACGCAACTTTGTTGAAGTTGTTCGTCAGTTCGAGGGTGATATCGACCTCTCCAGCGGTAGATACGTTGTTGATGCGAAATCCATCATGGGTATTTTTAGCCTTGATCTTATGAATCCCATCACGCTCACCGCTCATAGCGAAAATTGCGATAAAATCATGGAAGAACTCAAGCCGTTCATCGTGGAATAATTTTGTGAAATACGCTCTTTCCTTCGGGAAAGAGCATATTTTTTTGCTTTTTTTCATAAAAATGAAGCGCAAGATATTTTTTTGAAAAAGAGGATTTCACAATGAAAAAACAAATTCGTTTTTTAGCCTTTCTTTTTGTTTTTGTATTTCTTTTTTCTTTTGCGGTCTGTGCCGCGCCGACGTACCCCACAGAGCCGGATGCGATTTCCTGTATCCTCATGGACGCGGATACGGGACGTGTTCTTTATGAGAAAAATGCAGATGCCGCTTTGCCGCCTGCTTCCGTCACCAAAGTGATGACGATGCTTCTCGTTTTTGAAGCCATTGACAGCGGTGTTTTGAAGCTTACCGACATGATCACTGCCAGCGAAAACGCGGCGTCCATGGGCGGCTCGCAGATCTACCTCAAGGTGGGAGAGCAGATGAGCGTGGACGATCTGCTCAAAAGCCTCATCGTTTCTTCGGCAAATGATGCCGCGGTGGCGCTTGCGGAAGCCATTGCCGGTAGCGAGATCGCATTTGTCAGCAAAATGAATGAACGCGCGGCACAGCTTGGCATGGTAAACACACATTTTGAAAACACAAACGGGCTTGATGATGACACGGAAAATCACGTCACCAGCGCGCGTGATATCGCGATCATGAGCCGTGAAGTGCTGAAGCATGAGCTCGTTTTTCAGTACAGCACGCTTTGGATGGATACGATCCGCGGCGGTGAATTCGGACTTACCAATACGAATCGTCTTGTCCGTTTTTATGACGGTGCTACAGGGCTGAAAACAGGCTCCACCTCCAAGGCAAAATTCTGCATTTCCGCGACTGCCGAGCGAAACGGACTTTCCCTTATCGCTGTGGTGATGGGCTCGCCCACCAGAGATACACGCAATGCCCTTGCGACCTCGCTTCTTGATTTCGGTTTTGCGAGCTATTCGCATTATGAAGATACGGAAACTGCGCTGGCGCCGATCAAAGTCCTCGGCGGCGTGAATGATACCGTGGGTATCGTGCAGGAGCCTTTCGCAGAAACGGTGGAAAAGGGTATGGATACGAAAGTCGAAAAACGTGTGGATATCCCCGAGGTGCTCGAAGCGCCGATCGCCGAGGGACAAAAGATCGGTACGGTTACTTACCTTTTGAATGGAGAGGAGATCGGCACGGCGGACGTTCTCGCGACAGAAGCTGTGGGGGAAATAGATTTCAAAACGCTTTTTCCGCGCCTTTTTGCTTGGTTTTTGCTCTCCGACAAGAAATAATATTGCATTTTTCCTTCTGTAATGTTATAATAAAAATAATATGGTTTGAAAAAACAAGAATTTTGAAAGAGGAACTTTATGTCCATGAACAATAAACCGAGGGCGGCGGTGTATACACTCGGCTGCCGTGTCAATCAATATGAATCGGAAGCGGTAGAGGCAGAGTTGGAAACGCTCGGCTTTGAGATCTGCAAATTTTCCGAGGTCTGTGACGTATATATCATCAATACTTGTGCCGTGACGGGGGAATCCGAGCGAAAATCCCGTCAGATCATTCGCCGTGCCGCCGCGGCAAACCCGAATGCTTTTATTCTGGTCATGGGCTGTTTCTCGCAGATCAAGGCGGACGACGTCTTGAAAATGGAAGGCGTGGACTACGTTTGCGGCAATCGCAATAAGCTTTCTGCCGCGGAATGTGCGATGCGCCTTGTGAAATACGGCAAAAAGGACGCAGGCGCGAAAGCGATCCTCGACGTGGAAAGTGCGCAGCTGGAAACCATGCAGGTGCCGAAGGCGTATAAAGACCGCTCTTTTGTCAAGGTCGAGGACGGTTGTGATAATCATTGTACTTATTGTATTATTAAAAAGGCGAGAGGAAACGTTGTTTCCCGTCCGCCTGAGGAAGTGCTCGCCGAGGTCGCCGTGATCGCAAACGACGGTTGCCACGAGGTGGTGCTGACGGGTATCGAAGCGGCTTCCTACGGCAGAGATATCGGTGATGTGCGCCTTTCTTCGCTCATGGCGATGGCGGCAAAGGTAGAGGGGATCGAGCGCGTGCGCGCAGGTTCTCTTGAACCTTCCGTGATGACGAAGGCTTTCTGTGACGAGCTGATCTCGGAACCGAAGATCCTGCCGAGCTTCCATCTTTCCTTGCAGAGCGGCAGTAATAAGATTCTTGCCATGATGAAGCGCAAATATAACCGTGATCAGGTGCTTCGCAACGTGGATTATCTCAAAAGCATCATGCCCGGCGTGACGTTCACTTGCGATATCATCGTCGGGTTCCCGGACGAAACGGAGGAAGATTTCCTTGATACGATGGACATCGCAGAGAAGATCGGCTTTTTGCATATGCACATCTTCCCGTTCTCTCCCAGAGAAGGCACGCCTGCCGCTGAAATGAAAGAACAGATTCCTGAAAACATCAAGCACGAGCGTGCAAAACGCCTTGCCACACTTGGAAAGAAAATCTCCGATGGCATTTATCAGAACGCGCTTGGAGAAGAAAGAAAAGTGCTTTTTGAATCTCGCATGGGTGAATATTTTTACGGTCATGCCGAGGATATGCTGGAGGTCAAAATGAAGACTGACGAGCATCTCCAAGGGCAGATCTTCCGTGTAAAACTCATGGAATATAACGGCGAATGTATGATCGCAGAACCGATCGAACGACTACTATAAAAAGGATATATTTATGGAAAAACTTATCGTTGGTGCAAATGATGCGGGACAAAGACTGGACAAGTTTTTGACGAAAACATTCCGCAATTTGCCGAAATCCCAGATGTATAAATTTATCAGAACGAAAAAGATCAAGGTCAATCGCAAGCGTGCGGAGATCGGACAGATGCTTTTGGAAAATGACACCGTGGAGCTTTTTTTGCCGCCTGAATTTTTGGAAAGAGAACAATCAAACGAGCTTTTCAAAAACATCAAGCCAGCTTTCCGCGTGGTTTATGAGGATGAAAATGTTCTTATTTGTGATAAACCCGTGGGTATGCTTTCCCACAGCGACAAAGACGGCGAGAAAAATACGCTGATCGAGCATGTGAAGGCATATCTTTGGCAAAAAGGCGAATATCGCCCCGAGGAGGAGCAATCCTTTGCGCCTGCGCTTTGCAATCGCATCGACCGCAACACCTGCGGTATCGTCCTCGCGGCGAAAAATGCCGAAACGCTTCGTGTGCTGAATGAAAAGATCAAGGAAAGAACCGTTTCCAAATTTTATCTTTGTCGTGTTCACGGCATTCCCGTGAAAAAAGAAGACACGCTGGAGGGCTATCTTCTCAAAGACGGCGATGCCAACAAGGTAGAAATTTTTACGAAGATTCCCAAAGGCGCGAAAGGTGACTTCAAGAAGATCATCACGAAATACCGGGTGATCGGCAAAAAAGGCGAAGAAGCACTGCTTGAGATCGAGCTTGTGACGGGCAGAACACATCAGATCCGCGCGCACATGGCAAGCATCGGACACCCACTCGTGGGCGATGGTAAATATGCGGAAAACCATGCGGACCGTGAGGCGGGCAAATATCGCCAAGCGCTTTGTTCCTATAAGATCCGCTTTGAAAAGGGCGAGCCTTCCTGCCTTGATTATCTTATCGGGAAGACGTTTTCTATTAAGATGGAAGATATTCCGTTTTGCGCGGATATGATAAAGAGATGATTTTTCATTTTTCAAAAAGAGAAAAGTCCCACGATTTCCTTTAAAAAGAGAAAGTTGATAATGAAAAACTTTAAAAACTAAAATGTGAAAATAAATTCACAAACCCCTTGACAAACCACAGAATGCGTGGTATAATATTCGGGTAAAACAAAGAAGAATGTTCTCCGTTCTCACCTTGAAGCGCAAGGGCGCTCGGGTTAATAGCGTATCAAAACCACCATAGAGAGGGTAAATGCGCCCTGTCGTTTTGGAGTGATATTTCTGCGGAGAACCGACTCGGTTTTCCGCATTTTTTATTGAATTCCAACAAGGAATTTGGAGGTGTCAGCTATTAGCAAGAATGAACATTTGATCAACGACGAAATTACCGTCGCAGAAGTTCGACTCGTCGGTGAAGACGGCGAACAGCTCGGTATCGTTTCCAACGAAACCGCACAGAACCTTTCCATTGAAAAAGGTCTTGACCTTGTGATGATCGCACCTAAGGCAGAACCGCCTGTGTGCCGCATCATGGACTACGGTAAATTCAAGTTTGAACAGGAAAAACGCGAAAAAGAAGCGAAAAAGAAACAGCAGGTTGTCGAAGTGAAAGAAGTTCAGCTCTCCTGCAACATCGGTGATCACGACTTCCAGACCAAGCTCAACCACGCGATCCGTTTTCTGAAAGACGGTAACAAAGTAAAAGTTTGCGTTCGTTTCAAGGGTCGTGAATTCCGCCACACCGAACTCGGTATGGAGATCATTATGAGATTTGCAGAAGCAGCTTCCGAATATGCGCAGATCGACAAGAAACCTGTCCTCGAAGGACGTCAACTCACATTGTTCTTATCTCCCGTGAAGCAGTAATCTAAAATCCGTACGGGACAAAAAATATTTTGAAAGGAAGAAAACAAAAATGGCAATCAAGACACATAAGGCTACAGCCAAAAGATTTTCTATCACCAAATCCGGTAAAGTAAAAATGAACTCCTCGAACCGCCGTCACAAACTCGGCATCAAGACTCCTAAGCGTAAGAGACAGCTTCGCTGCAACGCTTACCTCAGCGAATCTTTCGCAAGCACAATCAAATCCCTTATCCCTAACAAATAATCGGTAAAAGAATAGTAGGAGGAACAAGAAATGGCAAGAGTAAAAGGCGCTATGATGACGCGCAAGAGAAGAAATAAAGTTCTTAAACTCGCAAAAGGTTACTGGGGTGCTAAGAGCAAACACTTCAAGATGGCAAAACAGGCTGTCATGAAGAGCGGCAACTATGCATTTGCAGGCCGTAAAATGAAAAAGAGAGACTTCCGTTCTCTCTGGATCACCAGAATTTCCGCACAGGCTAAAGTGAATGGTATCAACTACTCCAGATTTATGTGCGGTCTTAAGAAAGCCGGCATCAACCTCAACCGTAAGATGCTCGCTGAACTCGCAGTAAACGACAAGGCTGCTTTCGCTTCTCTTTGCGAAACTGCTAAAGCTGCACTTTAATTGAAGTTAAAATTTACATCGAAAACCAAAGCGTCATGCTTTGGTTTTTGCGTTATTACGCATGGAATTTCGCAAATCTTATTTTGAACGAGGATCTTTTATGGAATGCATTACGAGCAAAAACAATCCGTCCGTCATGGCGGCGGCAAAGCTTGCCGATAAAAAATATCGAGAGAGAGAAGGTGTCTTCGCTTTTGAGGGCATCAAGCTTTTCGGTGAGGCTGTGAAAAACGGCGCGAATATCCGAAAGGTTTTCGTCACGGAAGATGCTTTTGAAAAATACCGCGAGCAGCTTTTGGCTGTTTCGAAAGATAAAATTTTTATCGTCAGCGACGCGGTCTATGAAAAGCTTTCCTTTGAAAATGCACCGCAGGGTGTTTTTTCGGTAGCGGATTATTTCTCACCGAAGCCCAAGGCAGACGTTTCTCTCGTTCTCCTGCTCGACGGCGTGGCAGATCCCGGTAATTTCGGCGCGATCTTGCGTTCGGCAGACGCTTTTGGTATTGATGCGGTATATGCAGGAAAAAACGGTGCCGATCTTTATAATCCCAAGACGGTGCGTGCTTGCATGGGTTCGCTTTTCCGTGTGAACGTCAGCCGTTCGGAAAGCATAGAAAACGAGATCTTGCGCCTGAGAGAAGAAGGCTTTCGCATCTATGCGACAACGCTCAATGAAAGCTCTCGGGATATTCGAAACGTTGACCTTTCGGGCAAGATCGGCTT
This sequence comes from uncultured Lachnospiraceae bacterium, assembly GCA_964466625.1. Classification (GTDB taxonomy): domain Bacteria; phylum Bacillota; class Clostridia; order Oscillospirales; family CAG-272; genus QALR01. The sequence goes on from CAYXQF010000018.1 coordinate 9,199, forward strand.
TGTTATCGGCAACGAAGGACACGGCGTTTCCGAAGCTGCTATCCGCGCTTGCACTGGCTCTGTGATCATTCCCATGCGTGAAGGCCCCGAGTCGCTGAACGCCGCTGTGGCATCGAGCGTCGTGATGTGGGAAGCGGCGAGAAAACGTTTGTAAGGAGAATTTTTCGATGAACAGCGAACTTGTTTATTGGATCTGGCTTTCTCTTCGCTGTGGTGCAGGGAGTGAGCTTGGTTCGTATCTTTTGAAGCATTTTTCTTCTCCGCGCGCGATCTATGAGGCGACAGAGGACGAGCTTCGTGCGGTAGACGGTGTGGATAATGCCATCGCGAACGTGCTTTTGGACCGCGATCTTACCCATTGTGCAAGGATCCTTGAATACTGTGAGCGTGTGAACGTCGGCATTATGACGCTTGACAGCGCGATCTATCCCGAAAGATTGCGTGCCATTCACGCAAAGCCCTTGGTTTTATATTATCGCGGCAAAGTGCCGCTGATCGACGATCACGTGCTGATCGCTTGTGTTGGCACGAGAAGCTGCAGTGAAAAAGGAAAGGCACTTTCTTATAAGCTTGGCATAGAATTGGTACAAGCAGGCGCGATCGTGGTTTCGGGTATGGCGAGAGGGATCGACTCTGCGGCGCAGGAAGGCGCACTTGATGCAGGCGGACACACCATTGCAGTGCTCGGTTGCGGCATTGATCGTGTATATCCACCCGAAAATAAAGATCTTATGCGCCGTATTGCTGAAAACGGTACGCTAATGACGGAGTTTGCACCCGGAACAGAGCCGGCGGGCAAAAATTTCCCGATCCGAAACAGAATCATCGCAGGCTTATGTAAAGGTACTGTCGTTGTGGAAGCAGACCAGATCAGCGGTGCGCTCATCACCGCAAGACATGCCATCACACAGGGCAGGGACGTTTATGCTTTTCCCGGCAGTGCGGACGATCCTCTTTCTGTGGGACCGAATATGCTCATCAAAGAAGGCGCGAAGCTTGTGACTTCGGCTTACGATATCCTTGCGGAATATGAGCTTTTGTATCCGCATCGCATCTTCACGGAGAAGATCTCTTTGTCGCGCACGAAAGCATATCGCCGCGGCTACAGCAAGCAGGAAGAGAAAAAACTGACAGAACCGCCGACACAAAGAGAAGATCCACCGGCATTTCACCGTCCCGAAGCGCTTCGCAAGTCCAGAAAGACCGAAAAAGAAGCACCGAAAACGGTGCGTCAAAAGGATATTTCCCATCTTGGTGATATGGAGCAGAAGCTTCTTTTGCTGATGGGTGACATGATCTGTGCAGAGGAGCTTGCGCGCTTGATGAAGGAAAAGCACGGGCTTTCTTTGGAGATGGGCGATCTTCTCGGCACGCTGACGATGCTGGAGATCGACGGACTTTGTGAAGCTTTGCCGGGCGGCAGCTTCCGCGCTTTGCTTGAGGAATAACGAGAAAAATAAAAAAGAAAGGTTCGCGGGCGAACCTTTCTTTTGTCAAAGCATATATTGGTGTTGATCGGTCAGATTTTGCCAAGCAAGCGCAAAAGTCTGGGGGTTTCTTCTTCGAAATTGACACCGTAGCGTGTTTCCGCGCCTTCCGCGTGGGTGCGTTCGATGCAAGCATGCGTGAACTCCACGGCGATCTTCATCGCTTCGGCGGTGGTCTTTCCGTTCATAAGCGCCGCAAGCAGCGCACTTGCGAAAACGTCGCCCGTGCCATGGAAAAAGCCTTCCACACGGCTGTCGAGATAATAGGAAACGGTGTCGCTTGTCTTATCGAAAGAGGCGGCGCCGACGAGATCATTTTCAAAAGAAACACCGCTGAGAACTACCATGCGAGGGCCGAGCTCGGCAAGACCACGCAGGAGTGCTTCTATGTACGCTTCGTCGTGCTCCATGCGGTATTCCATTCCCAGCATCAAGCACGCTTCGCTGATATTGGGGGTGATGATATCTGCGACGGCGGCGAGTTTTTTCATGCCAACGGCAAATTCGGGTGTGATCAGGGAATAATATTTTCCGCTGTCTGCCATGACGGGATCGACCATGACGAGCGTATCTTCCGTGCGGAACGCTTCGATGACCGATCGCACGATCTCGATCTGCTCGACGGAGCCGAGATAGCCCGTATAGATCGCGTCTGTGCGGCGTGAAAGCGTTTTCCAATGGTTCATGATGGGGAGAATATCTTCTGTCAGGTCACGGAAGGTGTAGCCCGTGAAATCGCCCGTGTGACTGGAAAGGATCGCGGTCGGAATGACGGAGGTTTCGATGCCTGCCGCGGATAGCATGGGTAAGGCAACGGTCAGCGAACATCTGCCGACGCAGGAAATATCGTGAATGGCAATAGCTCTTTTTTGCATGAGGATTCCTCTTTTCACTATCGGAAGCGGTTGCTTGCCGCTTGGGATTACATAATTATATAGTCTATCACAAATGATGAAAGATGTCAATAAAATCTAGGTGTGCATTTTCTCTTGACAAGAAATGTGATCAAAGGTATAATAACCACAGTTTTTGATGCTTTTTAGGAGGTGTTTTTTTGAAAACACTCGGATATTATAACGGAACGTATGGCGAGCTCCATGAGATGCACGTGCCGATGCTCGACCGCGCTTGCTATTTTGGCGATGGCATTTATGACGCGACATACAGCCGCAACCATAAAATTTATGCGCTAGAGGAGCATCTCGACCGCTTTTACAGGAGTGCTGAAATGCTCGGTATCAACATCGGAGAAACGAAAGAAGAACTTGCTGAAATTCTCTGTGAGATGGTGAAAAAGGTGGAGGACGGCTCTCAGTTCGTGTATTTTCAAGCAACGCGCGGCACAGGGCTTCGCGATCATGCGGCAAAATATGAGCGCGCAAATCTTTGGATCATGTTAAAACCCTGCGAGGTGAAGGATACCTATCAGCCCATAAAAGTCATCACGATGGAAGATAAACGCTATCTTTACTGTCATATCAAAACACTCAATCTCATTCCCAGCGTGCTTTACGCGACGGCGGCATCGGATCACGGCAGTGAGGAAACGATCCTGCACCGCGGGGGCATCGTGACGGAGTGCGCACACAGCAACGTTTCCATTCTCAAGGACGGCGTTTTTCGCACAGCGCCGCAGAATGAATATATTTTGCCCGGCACGGCAAGGGCGCATTTGATCGCCAAATGCAATGAATTCCAAATCCCTGTGGAAGAAAAGGCGTTTACGCTTGATGAGCTTTTTGATGCCGATGAGATCATCGTTTCCAGCTCGGGTTCTTTCTGCGTACCTGTTTCCAAGATCGACGGCAAGCCCGTCGGCGGAAAAGCACCGCAGCTTTTGAAGCGGCTGCAGGACGCGCTTGTGGCGGATTTTCTTCGTGCCACGGAATAAATCGGGGGATCTATGGATTATCAAAGAGTATACGCAAAAATTAATTTGGACGCGATCGCGCATAATATTGCACTCGTCCGCAAAAAAATACCGAGTAACGTAAAGCTCATGCTCGTTGTCAAGGCGGACGCTTACGGTCATGGTGCAGCGGTGCTTGCCAAGACTTTTGAAAAAGAAGCAGATTTTTTTGCCGTGGCGGAAATGAACGAAGCACTGGAGCTACGTCGCGCAGGCATACAAAAGCCGATCCTCATTCTCGGTTACACTTCGCCGAGGCTTTTCTCTGAGGCGATCGCGTGGGACATCAGCCTTACGATGTTTCAGCCTGAATATTTGCGCATCTTATCGCAAACGGCACTTGCCATGGGAAAGACGGCGCGTGTGCATTTCGCGGTAGATACGGGCATGGCGCGCATCGGTTTTCGCGTGACGGAAGAAGACGCGGACGCGGCGGCAGAAGCGGCAAAACTTGAGGGTCTTGTGCTCGAGGGCATCTTCAGCCATTTTGCGGCGGCTGACGGCGAGGGACGGGAGATCTCCGAGAAACAGCAAGTGGAATTTGCACGTTTTCTGCAAATGCTGAAATTGCGCGGCATTGAGATCCCTCTTGCGCACATGAGCAACAGCGCAGGAATTTTAGAATATGAAAGTTATTACGATATGGTGCGTGAGGGCATCATTCTTTACGGACTTTACCCTTCTGCGCAGGTGAAAAAAGCTGTAGGTGAGGATTTTTCTCTCATGCCTGCGATGGAGATCATCACGCACATCTCTCACATCAAAACGCTCGAAAAAGGGAAAGGCATCAGCTATGGACACACCTATGTGACGGAGCGGGAAACACGCGTTGCCACGATTCCTGTCGGTTATGCCGATGGTTATCCGCGCGCCCTTTCGGGTCGTGGCGAAGTCTTGATCTGCGGCAAGCGCTGTCCGATCCTCGGCCGTGTTTGCATGGATCAGATGATGGTGGATATCACCCATGTTCCCGAAGCACAGATCGAAGACAGCGTCGTGATCGTCGGCAGGGACGGCGATGAATTTATCTCCGTGGAAGAAGTCGCTGACGCGGCGTTTTCCTTTAACTATGAATTTGTCTGTGGCATCGCAAGACGTATGCCTCGCGTTTATGTGAAAAACGGCGAGGTTTGTCAGACGGTTTCGCACTTGCTCCGTTAGGGTTTTGCGAAGCTCCGCTGGTTTTGCGAAGCTCTGCCTCGCGCTCCGCCCAAGGGACATTGTCCCTTGGGAATCCCAGTGTGAGGGAGAATGTGGAAATCGCGATCTTTTCTTTTGGTAGAGGAAAGATGAAAAGAGCAATTTCGTAGGAAATAGCAGGAGAAATGCCACGCGCCGTTTCTTTTTTGCTTACTTTTTTCTTTTCGCGAAGAGAAGAAGAAAGGGAAAATTTGCAGGAAATGACAGGAGATTTGCCGCGAATCGTTTCTTTTTTGCTTACTTTTTTCTTTTCGCAAAGAAAAAAGTAAGTTGACAAGTTGGTTGGGTTTGGTATATAATATCGTTTGCACACTATAAATTGAAGGAGTGTTATTCAAAAATTATGCCGGAAAGTAAGAAACATCAGAATTTGGTGATCATCGAATCACCGACAAAAGCACCCGCTATCAGCTCATATCTTGGTGACGGTTTCCGCGTTGTGGCTTCCAAAGGTCACGTTCGCGATCTGCCCAAAAGCACGCTCGGCGTGGATATTGAGAATGGATTTAAGGCAAAATACATCAACATTCAAGGCAAAAGCGCATTGATCGCAGAACTGAAAAAAGAGGCAAAGAATGCCGATAAAGTATATTTCGCGACGGACCCTGACCGTGAGGGGGAAGCGATTTCTTGGCATTTGGCAACGGCACTTGGCATTGATCCCAAGGATGCCAATCGCGTGACGTTCAATGAAATCACGAAAAAAACTGTCCGCGCGGAGATTGAAAATACGCGCGGTATTGATATGAATCTCGTCGATTCTCAGCAGGCGAGAAGAATCCTTGACCGCATCGTGGGTTATAAGATCAGCCCTTATCTTTGGAAAACGGTGAAGAGCGGTCTTTCTGCAGGCCGTGTGCAGTCTGTTGCGACGCGCATCATCGTGGAAAGAGAAGCGGAGATCGAAAAATTCGTTCCCGAAGAATTCTGGACGATCGAAGCTTTGCTTGGCAATGGCAAAACAAACAAGCTGAAAGCGAAATTTTTCGGCGATACGAGCGGCAAGATCGAGCTTCATAATGGTGATGACGCACAAAAGATCGTGGACGCATGCCGCGAAAGTGAATTTGTGGTAAAAACCGTGAAGCGTTCCAAAAAGAGCAGAAGCCCGGAACCGCCTTTCGAAACGTCTACCTTGCAGCAGGTGGCATCGAAGCGTTTTGGGTTCCAATCCAAACGCACGATGAAGGTCGCGCAGTCGCTTTATGAAGGCATTGACCTTGGCGCCGCAAACGGCGGTGTTCACGGTATCATCACTTACATGAGAACCGACTCTCTGCGCATTTCCGATGAAGCGGCAACCGCGGCAGAAAGCTATATCCGCGAAAAATACGGTGCGGAATATTATCCCTCCAAGCGTAAGGTATATAAATCCAAAACAGCGGCACAGGACGCGCATGAAGCGATCCGCCCTGCGAGCATGGCTTTTGCTCCCGAAGATATCAAGCCTTTTCTCACTTCCGATCAGTATAAGCTTTATAAGCTCATTTGGGATCGCTTTGTGGCGAGCCAGATGAAAAATGCGGAATATGATGCGGTCGACGTGGAATTTGAATCCGCAGGCTATATTTATAAGCTTGGCGAAAGCGTTTTGATGTTCAAAGGTTATCGTGTGGCATACTCCGATGACGACGAAGCAACGGATAAAACCTCGAAGCTTCGCGGTATTTCCGAAGGCGATGTTTTGCCTCTTGCCGATCTCGTTCCCACACAGAATTTCACGGAACCGCCCGCACACTTTGATGAAGCTTCTCTCATCAAATTCATGAAAGAAAAGGGCATCGGTCGCCCCAGCACCTATGCACCGACCATTTCCACCATCATTGACCGCGGTTATATCGAGCGCGACAAAAAGATCTTGCGTGCGACAACGCTCGGCACGGCAACGGTGGAGCTGATGAAAAAGAATTTCCCGAAGATCGTTGACTATAAATTCACGGCGAACATGGAAACCGAGCTTGACGAGATCGCCAAAGGCTCTGTGGAGCTGGAGAGCGTACTTGCTGATTTTTACGGTGATTTTGCAAAAACGCTTGAACGCGCACAGGCACACATCGGTGAAAACAAAGTGGAACTTCCCGTTGAAGAATCGGACATCATTTGCGAAAAATGCGGTAAACGTATGATCATCAAATCGGGTAGATTCGGTAAATTCGCGGCTTGCCCCGGATATCCCGAATGTAAGAACACCAAGCCGCTTGATGCTTCCGGCAGCGCGAAAAAGGAAAAAGAAGAGCCGGAAAAGACAGACCTTAAATGCGAGCTTTGCGGCGGTGACGTTGTGATCCGCAAGAGCCGCTACGGTAAATTCTACGCTTGCAGCAATTTCCCCAAGTGCAAATATACCAAACCGATCCGCGAGGAGATCGGCGTTTCCTGCCCCAAGTGCGGCGCACCTGTCGTAAAGGGCTTTGGCAAGAATCATGCCGTTTTCTTCAGTTGCTCCGAATATCCCAAATGTGATTTTTCCACTTGGGATATGCCTACGGAAAAGACCTGCCCCACCTGCGGCGGCAGACTTCTCATGAAAAAGGGTAAGGGCAACCTTTACTGCATGAATCCCGACTGCTCCTATAAAGAGGACGCACCCAAAACGGAATCTTAAAAATAAGGGCGACTGCGTGAGCGGTCGCTTTGTTTTTTGAAAATATTTCACCTTACGCACAATTGTCAAAAATGTATGTAACTTTCAAAACGAAAGAACATTTTGTATGCAAAAAGTATTGAAAAAAAGGAAAAAAGGTTATATAATATATTATATGTATTCTGGTAAGTTATGCCCTCGGGCGATGACATTGTGAAAGGATAGGTCTTTTTATGAAAATTATTATAGACGTAATGGGTGCGGATAAAGAGCCGAAAGAACTGATCGCCGGTGCTTTGATGGCGAAAAAAGAGCTTGGAATCGAGCTTCTTTTTGTCGGTGATGAAACGAAGATCAAAGAAGCGCTTACAGCAAACGGCGAATCTCCCGATGCTTTCGGCATCGTTCATGCAGATGATTATATCACGATGGAAGACGCTCCCACGAGCATTTTCCAGACACATAAAGAAAGCTCCATGGCAAAGGCTTTGCAGCTTGCGTATAAGGGTGAGGGTGACGCGGTGGTTTCCGCAGGTAACACCGGTGCGCTTTTCACCGGGGCAACGCTGATCGTTCACCGCATTGCCGGTGTGCGCCGCGCGGCACTGGGTACGGTGCTTCCGTATTCCAAGCCCGTTTTGCTCCTTGACTGCGGTGCAAACGTGACGATCACGTCCGATTATCTTTCGCAGTTTGCGTGCCTCGGCTCTGTGTATATGGAAAAGGTCTGCGGTGTGGAAAATCCTCGTGTAGGACTTCTCAATAACGGCGGCGAAAGCACCAAAGGTACCCCTCTTTACGTGGAAACCTATCAGCTTTTGCAGAATATGAAAAACATCAACTTTATCGGCAACGTGGAAGGAAAAGATATTCCTTTCGGCGCGTGTGACGTTCTTGTTTGCGACGGCTTTACGGGCAACATCGTCTTGAAGACCTCTGAAGGTCTTTGCCGATTCATCATGTCCAGAATCCTCGGTATGTTCAAAGAGGATATCATCGGTAATATTTCTGGACTTCTCGTTAAGAAAAAAGCGAAGAAGCTCAAAAAACAGTTTGATCCCAAGGAATACGGCGGCGCGCCGTTCCTCGGTCTTGCGAAGCCCGTCATCAAAGCGCACGGCAATTCCGATGCGAGAGCGATGAAAAACGCGATCAAGCAAGCGGTGGCATACGCCGAAACGGGCGTTGTCGCGGAGATCGAAAGACAGGCGAAGGATTTCCCGCCGCCTGCTGAAAAAAAGAACATGAAAACAAAAGAAGGTTAAAAAACGATATGGCAGTGAAAAACAGCGAAATGCCGAGAAAGATTTGCTTTTTGGAGCAAAACATCGGATATACTTTTCAGAAAAAAGAATATGTGATCGAGGCATTGCGCCATTCCTCTTACGCGAATGAAAATAAGCAAAACGGCGCACTTTCCAATGAAAGACTTGAATTTCTCGGAGATTCGGTGCTTTCCATTATCGCGAGCGATTATCTTTTCAAGCGCTTTGCCGAGCACCCCGAAGGAGATCTGACGAAATTGCGCGCGGAGATCGTTTGCACGGATTCGCTTGCTTCTTTTGCGAAAATGATTCATTTGGGGGATTATCTCCTTCTGGGACACGGCGAAGAGATGCGCGGCGGCAGAGGGCAGTCAAAGATCTTGGAAGATGCTTTTGAAGCGTTGCTCGCGGCAATTTATCTCGATTCGGGACGTGATCTGGAAGCAGTTTCCGCATTTTTGCTTCCGCTGATCGTGGAAAGAGCAGACAGACTTCTTTCGGAACGCCCTGTGATCGATCCGAAATCCCACTTGCAGGAGATCGTGCAGGAAGCCAAAGGCATGCTTGCTTACGAGATCGTTTCGGAAAGCGGCCCTGATCATAACAAGAGCTACATCTGCGAAGTGAAGATCGACAACAACGTGATGGGCAGAGGCGAGGGCTCGAGCAAAAAGAAAGCAGAGATCGCGGCGGCAGAGGACGCACTGCGCAACTACATTTTGGAATGAAAAAGCACATCAATATCCCCATCTTCATTCCGCACCTCGGTTGTCCGAACGGTTGTGTTTTTTGCAATCAGAAAACGATATCGGGACATGGCGGCTTTTCGAGAGAGGCTGTGCGCGAGGAGATCGAACACGCCCTTTCCACGGTGACGGGTGACGTCCCCGTGCAGATTGCGTATTTTGGCGGCAGTTTTACGGGGATTCCAAGGGAAGACATGCTCTTCCTTTTGCAAACGGCAAAAGAATATATCGACGGGGGACGATGCGATTCTGTCCGCATCTCCACAAGACCTGATTATATAGACGGAAAAATTTTGGAGATCCTTCGGGCGCACGGCGTGAAGACCGTGGAACTTGGGATCCAAAGCATGGATGACAGGGTGCTTCTCGCCGCAAAGCGAGGACACACGGCGACGGACACGGTCCGCGCTTGTTCGCTGATCAAAGCGTATGGGTTTGAGCTTGTCGGACAGATGATGACGGGACTTCCGATGTCGAGTGCCGAGGCGGAAGTGATGACCGCGCGCCGCATCTGTGAAATGGGCGCTGATGGCGCAAGGATTTATCCGACGGTGGTCTTTCGTGCGACAGAGCTTGAAAAAATGGCAGAGAACGGCGAATACACCCCGTTTTTCGAAGAAGACGCGGTGGAGAGAACGGCAAGGGTGCTTGGTGTCTTTATCGAGCGGAACGTGCCTGTGATCCGCATTGGTCTGCAGGCGACGGAGGTGCTCGTTTCCGGTGAGGAAACGGTGGGCGGCGGCTATCACCCGGCGGTGGGCGAGCTTGCTTACAGCCGATATTTCAGAGATGCCCTCGAAGCAGCACTTGCAAAGAGGGAAGCCTTTGGAAGATCTGCCGAAATTGCGGTAAACCCGAAAGACCTTTCCAAAATGATCGGTCAGCACGGGCAGAACAGAGAATATCTCAAAACACACTTTTCGCTCGAGAAACTTCGATTCGTTCCGAGTGAGAAGATGGAAAAACATAAATTTACGGTAACACTCACATAAAAAAGAAAGGAAAACAAGGATATGCGCTTAAAACAGCTCGAATTGCAGGGCTTCAAATCGTTCCCTGATAAGACCGTCATCGCGTTTGACCGCGGGATCACGGTGGTTGTCGGCCCGAACGGAAGCGGAAAATCCAATATTTCGGACGCCATGCGTTGGGTGCTGGGCGAAAACTCATCGAAGACCATGCGCGGTGAAAAGATGGAAGACGTTGTTTTTGCTGGCTCGCAAAAGCGCAGTCCCATGGGTTTTGCAGAGGTTTCGGTCACGTTTGACAACACCGTGGAAAGCGGAAAAGTGGCAAGCTTTGCCGAGTATGATGAAGTCAAGGTCACACGCCGTTATTATCGCGTGGGCGAAAGTGAATATATGATCAACGGCAAATCCGTGCGCCTGAAAGATATCCATGAGCTTTTCCTCAATACCGGTATCGGCAGGGACGGCTATTCCATCATCGGTCAGGGTAAGATCGCGGAGATCATCTCCCAGAAAAACGGCGAACGCCGTGCGATCTTTGAAGAAGCCGCAGGTATTGCACGCTATCGCTATCAGAAAACAGAGGCTTCGAAGAAGCTGGAGGACACGGACGCCAACCTCGTGCGTCTTGAGGACATCGTCAGCGTGCTCGGTGAGCGCGTGGAGCCACTGGAAAAAGAATCTGAAAAAGCAAAAAAATATTTAGAGATCCGCGACGCGAAGATGGCGGTGGATATCAGTCTTTCTCTTTACGACATCGACAACACCAAGGAACGTGTGGACGAGCTGGCAAGACAGACTGCCGCGGCAAAGACCGACCTTGACAACGCGGACGAAACCAGACAAAATCTCGAAAATGCCGAAGAAAAGGCAAGAAATGAAGAATTACAAGCCAAAATCGAAAGAGAACGTCTTTTGGTGCGCATCTCCGAGCTGACGGGTGCGCTCCATGAAACGGAATCGAAGATCTCTCTTGCGGAAAACGACACGGCGCACCTCAGCGAAACGCTCGTTTCGTCGGGTGAGCGTATCCGTCTTTCCGAAAATGCGGCAAAAGAAGCGACGGGGGAATGTGAACGTCTTTCTCAAAAAGAAAAAACGGAGCGTGGCGCTTACGCGGCGCTCTCGCTTGCGATGGAAAAAGCTTCGGCAGACGTTTTGGCAAATGAGGCAGCGCTTTCCGAAAATGAAAGAGAGAGCGCACGTTGGCACGCGAAGATCGAAGATATCCGCCGCGAACAGACGGATATCGTGGTGAAAGCTTCCGTGGCGGCGGCAGGTGCGATGTCGGATCGCCAAAAATGCGAGGAGCTTGCGGAAACTATCAGCAAATACGAAGGAGATATCGCGCTCCTTTGCGGCAGAATTGAAAAAGCAAAAGCGAAGATCGACGATTATAAGCGCAAAGAAACCGCGATCAAAGAAAAACTGGACGCTTCCGACGCGAAAAAATCCTCTCTTGAAAAAAACGCAAGAGAACTCACGGAGAAAAAGAACAATCTTTTCCTTGAGATCTCTCAGCGAAAACATAAAATCCAGAATCTTGTCCGCATGGAAGAGCTTCTTGAAGGCTATTCGGGCGCGGTCAGATTCGTTCTCAAAGATCATAAGGACGGTAAACTCACGCTCGCAAACGGCACGCCCGTGAAAATGTACGGCCCCGTTTCCAAGCTGATCACCGTTCCCGATCAATATTCCGCGGCGCTGGAGGTGGCTTTCGGGCAGAGCCTTCAGAATATCGTTGTGGAGGGCGAAGACGATGCGAAAGCTTCCATCGCTTACCTCAAAAAGAAAAACGCGGGACGCGCGACGTTTTATCCCGTTGCCACTATGCGTGGAAACGAGGTTTCGGAAAATGAGATCCCTGCAGACGTGCGTTCGGGATTTGTTTCCGTGGCATCTGCGCTCATTGACTGCGATGAAAAATTCCGCGGCATCATGCGAAGCCTCGTCGGCAGGATCCTGATCGCCACGGATATGGAAGCCGCAAACAAGATCGCGCGCGCGATCAAATTCCGTTACCGCATTGTGACGCTTGACGGTCAGGTGATCAATGCAGGCGGTAGCTTTACGGGCGGCTCGCTCTCGCAGGACGGCAGAATGCTTTCTCGCCGTGTGCAGATCGATAAGCTTGGAGAAGAAGTAAAAACACTCGAAAAAAGCTTTTCCGATTGCGAAAAAGAGCTTAGAAGTCTTCAGAATGAAATGGCGGAAACCAAAAAGAATGAAAGCAGTATCCTTTCTTCCGCCGCGGCGCTGAAAACCATGCACGATGCCGAGCAGACACAGCTCACCGTTCTTTGCTCCAACCGTGATGCGCAGAAGAATACGCTTGCCTCTCTTGCGGCAGAACGTGCGCTCCTTTTGGAAAAGGCAGAACGTGCGCAAACGGACATCGGCGATATCGACAAGAAAAAAGAAGAATACAAAGCCGCTCTTGCCGAAGCGGAAAAGACCGTTTCGACACTTGCAGAACAGAGAACGGCACACACGCGCACGCTGGAAAGCGCAAGAGGTACACACGCGGAGATCACCGTGAAGATGGCAAAGGCAGAAGCGGGACTTTCCATGCTCACCGAAATGCGTGAAAACGCGGAAAAACGCCGTGCGGAGATCGAAAATACCATCGCAGAGCTTCGTCTTTCCTCGGCAGGGGCTGAGGAAAAGATCCGTCTTTACGCGGAAGAAATTCTTCGTATGCGTGCAGAAGTGGAAACGATCCAAACGGAACTTTCCGAAAGCGAAAGCAAAAAGGGTGAATTTGCCCTTCGCACCGCTGAAATCGAGAAAAAACTCAATGAGCTTCGCATCAAAACGCGCGACATCAGCGATCGCCGCGATCTGCTTTACCGTACGTATACCAAGCTTGAAAGCGAATTTGAATCCAAACGCGGCGAGCAGGAAAAGCTTCTCGCCTTCCTTTGGGACGAATATGAGCTTTCTTACAGCGATGCTTATAAAAAATGTACTGAAAAGGTCACCAAAGAAACCAGAAATGAAGCTGTCGCGGCGCAAAACCGCTACAAAAATCAGCTTCGTGCTCTCGGTGCGGTCAACGTGAACGCCATCGAGGAATATAAGACTGTCAAAGCGCAGTTTGACGATATGACGGCACAGATCACCGACCTAAAGGTTTCCAAAGAAAATCTGCTTTCCATCATTGCTTCGCTTGAAGAAACGATGTGCCGCGATTTTCTGGACACCGTGGCGGAGATCAACATCAACTTCGGAAAAGTTTTCAGCGAGCTTTTCGGCGGCGGACACGCGGAAATTACGCTTTCCGATCCCGAAAACGTGCTGGAAAGCGGTATCGACATCAACGTGGCACCTCCCGGTAAGGTCATCAAGAATATGTCCCTGCTTTCGGGTGGTGAGCAATCTTTCGTTGCGATCGCGCTTTACTTCGCGATCATGAAGGCAAATCCCACGCCGTTCTGTATCCTCGACGAGATCGAGGCGGCACTGGACGAAGTGAACGTGGATAAATTTGCCGATTATGTGAAAAACTATTCCGATAAAACACAGTTTGTGATCATCACACACCGCCGCGGTACGATGGAAGCTGCAGAACGTCTTTATGGCGTTACGATGCATGAAAAGGGAATTTCCGATGTCATTTCCATTGACGTTTCTGAAATTGAACAGAAGATCGGTGTGGCGTTGCAATAAACATACAAAAGAAAGGAAAATCATCTTATGGGATTTTTTGATAAACTGAAAGCAGGTCTTGCCAAGACCAAAAAAGCGTTCGTCGCAGGCATCGATGCCATTTTTGGCAGCTATCGTAATGTTGGCGATGACCTCTTTGATGAGCTTGAAGAGCTTCTCATTACTTCCGATATTGGCGCAGAAACTGCCATGGAGATCCTTGACACCCTGCGCGATAAGATCCATGATGAACGCATCACGGATCCTGCCGCTGCCAAAGACGCGCTTTTTGATATCTTGCGCGAAGCGATCGGCGATGGCGAACCGATCGCTTATGAAAAAGGTCAGATGACGGTCATTCTCGTCATCGGTGTAAACGGTGTTGGTAAAACCACTTCCATTGCCAAAATGGCTTACGATATCAAGCGTCAGGGCAAAAAGGTCTTGCTTGCGGCGGCGGATACCTTCCGTGCGGCGGCGATCGACCAGCTTGCCGTTTGGGCAGACAGAGCGGGCGTGGAGCTGATCTCTCAGAGCGAAGGCTCCGATCCTGCGGCTGTTGTTTATGACGCGGCGGCTGCGGCGAAAAAACGCGGCACAGACGTGCTGATCGTTGACACAGCCGGCAGACTTCACAACAAGAAAAACCTCATGAACGAGCTGGAAAAGATCAACCGTGTCATTTCCCGTGAGCTTCCCGACGCGATCCGCGAAACCCTTCTTGTCCTTGACGCGACAACGGGACAGAACGCTGTCGTGCAGGCGAAGGAATTCAAAAATGCCGCAGATATCACCGGTCTTGTGCTGACAAAGCTTGACGGCACTGCAAAGGGCGGTATCGTCATCTCCATCAAAAAAGAGCTCGGTATTCCCGTGAAATTCATTGGCGTGGGCGAAAAGATCGACGATCTCCAAGCTTTCTCTGCGGACGAATTCGTAAGCGCACTCTTTGAAAAACAGCCGGAGGAAAATCTCGCATGACAAAAATCGTAATGGCTTCCAATAACCGTCACAAGATCCGTGAGATTGAAGTATTCCTGAAGGAGCTTTGCCCCGTGGATAAACATGGCGAACCGTTTGCTTTTCTTTCACTCAGTGACATCGGCTTTACCGATGAGATCGTGGAGGACGGCACCACATTCGAGGAAAATGCGCTGATCAAGGCGCGTGCTGTGGCAAAGCTTGGTTATATCGGCGTCGCTGACGATTCCGGTCTTTGTGTAGATGCTTTGAATGGTGAACCCGGTGTTTATTCCGCGCGTTATGCAGGCGGACATGATGACGCTGACAACAACCGCAAGCTTCTCGAAAAAATGAAAGATGTTCCCACCGAAAAGAGAGGCGCACACTTCGTTTCCGTGATCGCTTGCGTTTTCCCCGATGGACGTGAGCTTATTGCTCGCGGTGAATGTCCCGGCACCATTCTTTATGATTACCGCGGAAACGGCGGCTTCGGTTATGATCCTCTCTTCCTTTACGAACCGATGGATAAAACTTTTGCCCAGATGAACGCAGAAGAAAAAAACAGCATTAGCCACCGAGCAAATGCGATGCATAAATTCGCAAAGATCTTTGCGGAAGAAATTAAAAAATAATGAAAATTGCGCCCGATGGGCGAAGGAGTACTATGTTAACCAGTAAACAGCGCGCGTATCTTCGCGCTATGGCAAATTCTTATGACACGATCTATCAGATCGGTAAGGGTGGCATCAGCGAAATGATGATCTCCCAGCTTGACAGCACCTTGGAAGCAAGAGAACTGATCAAGCTTCGCACCCTTGACAACTCAGATTACGGTCCCCGTGAGGCAGGCGAAGTGCTTGCAGAAGCACTTGGTGCTGATCTCGTTTGCGTGACGGGCACGAGATTCGTTCTTTACAGAGAATCGAAAAAGAAAAAACGTATTGAGTTGCCTTGAACTTTTCTCTTTTGAAAAGAGAAGATTGTACTTTTTCTTTTTGAAAGAAAAAGGTACCAAAAAGAAGCAACAAACCTGCGGTTTGATCGCTTTTCTTATCAAGCGCGGATTTTATGATCCATACCGTCGCCTACCAGCGGTGTTTTGACGCAAAGCGTCAAAGCCACTCTTGGAAGCACCGGCGAGAGCTTTGGGTGCGAACAACAGGCGCGCAATTGCTTGTGTAAAAGTGATTTTGTAAAAGTTCCCGCGTTGCATAAAATAGAACTATAGATAAAAATTATTTAGAACACCACGAGCGGTTTTTTGCCAAGCTTTTTTATCCGAGAACTACGTTATAAAATTTAAGCAAGATAAACGGCGAAGAGCCACAGACGGTTTCTTTTGCCAAGCTTTTCTTTTCCTAAAGAAAAGCGGAAAGGAGGGAATTATGAGAGTTGGTATATTTGGCGGGACGTTCAATCCCATTCATAACGGTCACGTCCGTGCGGCATATGAATTTTTGAAAAGTGCGAGGCTGGACCGCTTGCTTGTGATTCCCGATAAGATCCCGCCGCACAAACAGATCGAAGGGGAAGATGATCCTATGGCACGCCTTACGATGACAAAGCTTGCCATTGAGGAGCACCCCAATTATGATAAAAGAGTCATCGTTTCGGATATGGAGATCATGTCTGAGGGTAAAAGCTTTACTTATTATACGGTTCAAAAGTTGCTCACGCCCGATACGGAGCTTTTCCTCTATTGCGGAACGGATATGTTTTTGAGCCTTGACACTTGGTTTCGGGCTGCAGATTTTCTGCCGCTGATTACAGTCGCTTTTGCAGGCAGAGAAGAACGCTCCCATGAGCTTTGGGCGCGTATTCATGATAAAAAAATACAGCTGGAGAAGGAATACGGTGCGAGAATTTTTGATATTCCGCTCACCCCCGTGGAAACCTCGTCCAGCGAAATACGAAAAATGATCAAGGCGGGAGAGGACGTTTCGCATCTCATCTCACCTTCGGTCGAAAAATTTATTCGGGAAAGGGGACTTTATCAATGACGGCTGAGCAAGAAAAAAAGATCGCTCGCATCAAAGCGATTTTGCCGCAATATGAAGATGCAAAGCGCCTTGAGCATACGATGGGCGTTTATCGCGAATGTGAGTGGTTTGCAAAGATTTTCTCCCTTTCCGATGAAGACCGCTTTTCCGTTTGCGCGGCAGGTCTTCTTCATGATATTACCAAGCGCATGACTGATGCGGAAAGCGTGAAATATTGCGAGGAGCGCGGACTTTATCTGCCTCTTGACGTGCCTTCCGTTTTTCATCAGTATACGGGCGCACCTTTCGCCAGAGAAGTTTTCGGCAGTGATATCGTGAATGATGACATCTATTCCGCGATCCGTTGCCACACGACGGGAAAAGCAAAAATGTCGCTGATCGACAAGATGCTTTTTGTGGCAGATTTTACAGAGGCGGGCAGAAAATATCGCTCCTGTGCGGAAACGAGAGAATATTTGCACAAGGAAAGCGAGAAAATAAACAAAAACGATAAAACAGCGATGAACCGTCTGCTTGATGACACTGTGAAGCATATTATCGGTTTTACGATGACCTATTTGATTGAAAAGGGCAGAAAGATGGACGCCGAGATGACCTTGGCGTGGAATTCTTTGGTATGATCGTCATTTTCCCAAGGGGGAGTATAAAACCATGGATAAGAAAAAAATAAACAATCGGAAAAAGAAACACACCTTTTTTCAAGAACCCAAACTGTGGGCGCTTGCTTTTACGAGCGTTTTGATCATGACGATCTTGGTCATAACACTTTCCGTTACGTTACACCGTCCGCACGTGGACGATGATCCGCCTTTTACGGATCCCGAAGCCACGACGAATTCCGTGCAGACGGGCGCGGAAGATCCTTATATCCGCAAGGACGGCTACTATACGTTTTTGCTGGCAGGTATTGATGACGTTTCCATGAGTACGGACGTTCTCATGTTGGCGTCCCTTGACACCGAGAGCGGAAAGATCAATGTCGTGCAGATCCCGCGTGATACTTTTATCAATAAATCGGTGCTGGGCTATAAAAATGCCACACGTGTGAATTCCATTTTCACCGTGGAATATAATTATCACCGTAATCAAGGTGTCAGCGCTACCAATGCTAAAAAACTCGCGATGATCACCCTCAAAGAAACGCTGGAAGAATCCCTTTGTCTGAAGATCGACGAATACGTGCTTATCAATACGTCGGGCTTTTGTGAGATCATCGACGCGCTGGGCGGCATTTATTACAACGTGCCGCAGGATATGTTTTATGAAGATCCCTATCAAGATCTTTATATCGACCTGAAAGCGGGTTATCAGCACCTTGACGGCAATGCGTGCGAAGGGCTTATCCGTTACCGCGCAGGCTATGCCACGGGCGATATCGGGCGCGTGGAGCTCAGAGAAGACTTTCTGATGGCGGCTTTCGTGCAGATCAAGGAAAACATCACCGCCGCTGGCATGGCAAAGCTGATTCCCACGTTTTTCAGCAAGATGAAAACCTCTATGTCGCTGAACGATATGCTTGCGTATACGAAAGAGGTCTATGCGATCGACGCGGAAAATATTGCGTTCCGCACACTCGGCGGCGCGGTGGTGCAAAATCCGAATACGGGCAAATGGATCTACTATTGCCTCAATAAAGAAGCGGCGCTTCGCGACGTCAACGAAAGCCTAAACGTTTATGAAACCGATATCGACGAGTCGGTTTTTGATAAAAAAGGTCTTTTTACCGATGCGGTAAATGAGGATAATGCGTATATCAATGACTATTATTCCTCTTCATACGAATCAAACTGATATATAGAACAGATACAGAAAGGAACTATCATTTATGACAGAACAGGAAAACACCAAGAACTTGTCCCTTGAAAATGCAAGTGCGCGTGAGCTTGCCGATGCGATCGTAAAGATCCTTGACGATAAAAAGGCAAGAGATATTCGCCTTTTGAAATTCAAAGAAGGCAATGATCTTACCGATTACTTCGTGCTTTGCAGCGGTACTGCTACTACGCAGATCAAGGGTTATGCGGGCGAGATCGAATATAAGCTCGGTGAGATGGGCGTTCACCCCCTTCACATGGACGGTTATGAAACCGGTATGTGGATCGCGATGGACTACGCACACGTCATCGTTCATATCTTCCATAAGAGCGAAAGAGATTTCTATAAGCTCGAAAAGCTGTGGAATGATGCGGAAGAGATTCCGCTTGATCTGAAAGACTGATCAGAAATAAATCCCCTTTTCCCATGACGGGATCAAAGGGGTGAGCCCCTTTGCAGGGTGCGGGACGGCGTCCCATAAACACATACATTTTAAGGAGAAAACATATTATGCCTTACGATTTCAGAGCCATTG
>CAYXQF010000019.1:0-21342 GCA_964466625.1 uncultured Lachnospiraceae bacterium
CACCCCTCGGTGATGATTTTTGGGAAAAGCAACTCCGAACATTTCAGAAAAATATTGTTAAGGAAATTCGCAAGAACCCCAAATACGCCGAATGCTTTGAATAATCTCTTACCCCGCCTCGTGCGGAGCTTCGCTTTTGTGCCCACAAATGCAGTGCTTGTCAGGAAAAACAGATGGACTTTCGAGGCGCACAAACAAAAGGCGCCCTCCAGAAGGTAGCTCCCGCGACAGCGGGTGAGGGAGAATGCGTTCACATTGAAGTAAATCTAAGTTCAACGTAACGCAGGATCCTTCCGTCTTGCCTTACGGCAATATACACTAAAGTATAACGCACGATACTTGCATAGCAAGAAATGTGAAAAGGAGTACGAAGAAATTATTTCGTACTCCTTTTATTTATTTTACTTCGTTATCGCTACTTAACTTATCGCAAGTCCCCCTTCCGATTCCTCTTATATCATTTTTCAAAAAATTTCAAGTTGCGATCTCGTTTTTTATTTTTATAAATTTCACGGAACTCACGAACAGAAGCCGCAAAATCCTCGATCGCGCCGTTTACGACTTCAGGATCTCTCATATCAATGCCTGCCACAAGAAGGCTGTCAAGCGGAGATTTGGAGCCGCCGCACTTGAGGAAGTCGATGTATTTTCCAACGTAGCTTTCACCCTCGGTTTCAATGCGTTTTACGATCGCGGAAGCCGCGGAAATGCAAGTTGCATATTTGTAAACGTAGAAATTCATGTAGAAGTGAGGAATTCTCGTCCATTCCAGCGCGATCTCTTTGTCGCAAGCGACCTTCGGACCAAAATAGCGGCGAACGATCTCATGATAGTGATTGCTGATCACATCTGCGGTGAGCGGCTCGCCTTTTTCAGAAAGCGCATACATATCCTTTTCAAATTCCGCAAACATCGTCTGACGGAAAAGTGTGCCTTTATAGGTTTCCATGAGCTGATTGAGGATATAAAGCTTTTCATCATCGTTTTCACATTCGCGAAGCTTTCTGTGCGCGAGCAAAAGTTCATTGACCGTAGATGCCACTTCCGCAACGAAGATCGTATAACCTGCGTTGTGCGGTTCATTATATTTGCAGGAGAACCATGTGTGCATGGAATGGCCTGCTTCATGAGCAAGTGTCATCGCATCATCAAAGGTATCGGTGTAATTGAGCAAGATATAAGGCTCTGTGGAAGGACCACCGGAGCTGAAAGCACCCCCCTGCTTGCCGCGGCTGGGATAAACGTCTACCCAACCCTTTTCGGTAAGACCTGAACGAAGCGCAGAAGCATATTCATCGCCATAAACTTCCACAGTCTTCAAAACCTCGTCCACCGCTTCTTCATAAGGATATACTCTTTCGAGTTCTCCGATGAGCGGTGCATAAACGTCATAAAGATGGAGCTTCGAAAGACCGAGAACTTCGGTTTTCAGCGCGTAATAATCGTAAAGCACAGGAAGACCTTTGTTGACAGAAGTGATCAGATTGTTATAAATTTCGGTGGTAACTTCGTCCTTAAATGTAGATGCGGTAAGTGCATTTTCAAAACCGCGTACCTTTGCCAATGTGCATTTTTCACGAACCATCGAATTAAACGTAGTAGCAAACGTATTGGCAAACTGACCGTAGGTTTTATAAATGGTACGGAATGCTGCCTGACGAACACGGCGATTGCCGCTCATGAGAAAAGCCACATAATTGGTGTCTGTCAGCTCCACAAGTTTACCCTCTTCGTTGCGGATCTTACCAAAACGAAGATCGGAATTGGCAAAAATGCTGCGGATCTCGCTATGTGTACCAACCGTATCCTCAAGACGGGACATCAGCTCCTCACATTCATCGGAAAGCGTATGCGTTTTCATGCGCATATTCTTTTCGATCATGCGGCGGAAGGTTTCCAAAGCAGGATATTCCGCAAACCATTTCTGCACAGTTTCCTCTTCCAAACGGAGCATATACGGAGAAACGAACCAAGACGCACTGCCTGCTTTGACAGCGAGCGCACGAACCTTGGCATTGAGCGCCTGATAAGCATTATTTGCGCTCTCCACAGAGAAATGAAGCGAAGCAAAGTGCCAGAGCTTTTCGATGATCTCTTCCACGTCAGTCATTGCACGAAGCGTTTTATAAAGACCGTCCGCGCTTTCGCACATTGTTTTTTCATATTTCGGGAAATCCGCGATCAAAGCTTCTGCTTTTTCATAATCCGCATAAAAAGCGGCGTCGTCAGCGTAGATCACCGAGAGGTCCCATTTGTATTTTTTGTCGATTTCATGTCTTTCTTTTGGCATAATAAAATCTCCTTTTCTGAAAAGTATTTCACGATATTAGTATATTTTTTGATCAAAAATATTTAGAAAGCACCTCCGCAACGGGTGTGCGATCGGTGCGCTTCGCCGCGAGAAGCCAATCAATGATATCCGTATCGGTATAAGCCGCGTTGATACCGTCGTTATGACCGTATCCTTGCAAAACGGTAAGTGTTGCCGTGCCGCCCGTTTTGTTAACGGCATTTACCATCAGCTCGGAATAGATCAGCGGCACTGTGCCGTCAAGCGCGCCGTGATACGCACGAATGGGCGTTGTGCGCAGGTTTTCACAGCGCCAGGACATACCGCCGCCCGCCATCGGTGCCATCGCAGAAAAGAAGGTCGGGAATGTGAGCCCCATCGTCCAAGTGCCGAAGCCGCCCATGCTACCGCCCGTAACGGAGATGCGATCCCTGTCAACGTGATATTCTTCTGCGATCTTTTCAAGAAGTGCCATCACTTCAAAGGAAATATTATCCCAAACACAATTGGCAGGACACTGAGGGCAAAGCACCACGGCAGGAATTTCCACGCCGTTTTTGATCATCATCGGAATACCATGCTTGGCAAGATGGTCAATATTCCACCCTCTCTCCCCTGCACCATGCAAAAAGAGGATCATCGGCAGATTTTCCGTCATGGTTTCGGGCGTATAGATTTCATAATTCATGAGTTCGCCGTCATTTTTGATATGAACAATTCGTTTCATGCTATTTATTCCTTTCTCTTTTTCAAGGCAATTTTTTGCCGCATTTTGCGCAGTACGCATAATCTTTTTCCGCTTTCGCACCGCAGTAGGGACAAAAGCCACCGCTATTTGTTTTCGAAACATCGCTGTGCTTTCTCAAATGGATTTCATCGGCATCTTCGTTCGAATCCACGATATCATATAGACTTTCACGATTTTCACCAAAAGCGTTTTTGAAACTTCTGACACTGTAAATGACACCGACAACAATGGCAAACACGCCCGTACCGATAAAAGGCAAAAACTCCATCGCCCCCATAATGATAGCGCCGATACCGATCAGAATCATTAAAATACCGATGACACCTCGACGCACCAGGGTTTCTTTGCTTGGTCTGATACTTTTCATTTCTTCGGTTCCTCCCGCTTCTCATTATCTACGAAAATTACCGTCACCAATATTTATCCGCGCCGTATTCCGAGGGAAGATAAAAAGGAACTTCGGGAAGGCTTTCCACGTCCTCTTTTTGAATATATTCCACACCGTCCACGTAACCGTAAAGAATATCGTATTGGTACGTTTCACGATCAAATTCAAAGTTCATTTGAGCTGTATAGCAATGATTGAGATATGGATTGCGAAAGCGCGCAAGCTGGGACGCTTTTCGCTTTTCGTTATAGCCGATATCCGTTCTGTAGTTATTCTCAAAGTGAACCAGATCACCAAGCTCCGGCGTAAAGAAAAGCGCTGAGGAAGCGGCACGGAACTCTTCATATTCCTCGCCATCTGTTACAAAAGTGTCATACGTTTCGTAAACATAAATAAAACGATGCCCACCCGTTTTTCGATCCGTTCTGCGAACGAAAAGGAAATCCGTGCGTTGGGTAAAAGCAAAAAGCCATGCGCGCCTCATTTCCCCACTCTGCGGCACATAGAACGATATTTTCTTGATCGTTTGCTCGCCGTCTTCATGATATTCCAGCTCAAAATAGCTTTCTTTTTCTGAATCCATGTCATAAGAAAAAGGGTAAATATGTTCGCCCTCGGGAATGAGCGTGGGCGCCGTGGTTTCTTCCGTCACAGACGTTTCTTCCGATGTAGAGTTCTCCTCAGTTACCGTTTGCGAGGAAGATTCCGTTTGCTCAGTTACAAAAGAGCTTTCCGTAGTCGTCATTTGCACGTGCATGCTCTCCACTTCGGGGTCACTCGGTGTTTGCCCACACCCCGAAAACAGGAAAGAGATGATCAGCGTTAAAGCATAAAATTTCTTTTTCAACGTAAACCTCCTGCAAATACACTTTATATTTATTGTATCACACTCCCACGCCAAGTGCAACCCTCATTTTTCTTTAGAAGTCCTCAAAACTTACATGTAAACGGGAAGTCTATCCATATTCTGTCGTTTCAGCTCCATAGAGGAATGAACATAGCGATCAAGTGTGATCTTTACGTCCGCATGACCGAGAATCTCCGAAAGAGATTTTGCATCAAAGCCATTTTCGATACAGCGCGTGGCAAACGTATGCCGCAGCGTATGAAACGAATGGTGCGCAACACCTGCGTGTGTAAGCCAGCGGCGATATTTCATATAGTAATTATTCGGCTCGATCGGTGATGTCGTCCCCGTTAAAAAATAAATGTCGCCTTGATCGCCTTTTTGATACGATGAAAATTCCGGGATCAAAGCGCGAGGAATGGGAATATCCCGCTCACTGGAAAGTGTTTTCGGCTTGTCTTCGATGAGCTTTGTTTTCGTGCTTCCGTCCCGCTCTGTATTCGGAATACGCAAAAGTGTACCGCAGACGTGGATCGTCCCCGTGGAAAGATCAATATTTTCCCACTTCAACGCACAAAGCTCTCCAATACGCATACCCGTGAAAAGGCTAAGCAAGACACCGAATTTCTGCACGTTCTCTTCCTCACGCAAAAAAGAGATCAGTTGCATCTCTTCTTCTTTCGTGAAAACGGCAATCTCTTTTTTATATTGCTTGGGCTTTGAAAAATAGATATCCTTCGCCATATCCAGATCCTGTCTTCCCGCATATCGTAAAACAAGACTTAGCACCGACAAAATATCCCTCACGCGCTTGCTCGAAAGACCGCCTTTACCGTCAAGTCTGCCGTTTTCGATCTTTTCATTTGAAAATGCTTCGATCATGCGACCGCTGATTTCCGAGAGCGGCACGTTTCCGAAAAACGGGCGTAAATGTCCGTTAACGATCGCAATATAGCGCGCATACGTCGATTCCTTCACGCAATATTTTTCATGCACAAGAAAATCTGAAAGAACTTCATGAAAAAGCACTTTCCCTCTTTTGTTTTTTGATGGAATGTTTGTTTCCTGCAAAAAAAGACGGCGCTTTTCTTTTGCCTCGCGATAAGTTTTTCCGTAAAAAGAACGGTAGATCGCCTTACCCTCTGCCGTTCTGTCTGCAATGACGCGCGCTTCCCAGCGTCCGTCTTTTCGTTTGGTGATGTTTTCTCCGCGTTTTGCCATGGTATTTCTCCTTGATAAATAAATTTCTCGCATTATGCGAGTATCATTAGTGTAACACCTTCTGATTTTATTTACCCCGAAAAAAAAGAAACCAAGTCCAAAAACTCGGTTTCCGTTTTCATTATTCTTTGATAAATTGCAAAACGATCTTGCCGTCCGTCGGTGCGATTGAAAATCCCGTTTCCGTTTTTTCCACGTTGCCCTGCACCATCACGTGATAGGAAAATCCGTTATGGATAAAGTGCAAGCAATTTTCCGAAAGAGAAACGTCCAGCGTGCCAATCTCATAGGAAAGCGAAACGTCTGTTGTGATGGCGATATGATCCTCTGCAAAACGAACATCGCTCGCGCCATTCTCACCACGAAGTGTCACACACAAAGCGTTTCCGTCTTCCGTGATCTTTTCGATTTCCGCGCCGTCCGCAAGGCAGAGCGCACAATTTTTTTCTCCTTCACTATAGCGATAAGAATCCACTACAGGAAGATTATCGTAGGTTGCGTCCCAAGTACCTGCAGGACGCGACAAATATTTTTCACAATAACGCTCATCAAACATTTGAATATCGCGGAAATAAGCTTTTCCCTCTCGAATGAAGATATTCGCGCGATAATTGATGCAGTTATACCAAACAGAGCGGTTTCCCTGCTCCAACCAGTCTTCCGTTGCACAAAGCGCGGCAGGCGGTGTCATCGCAAACGCTTTTTTATAAGCCTCGCCCGTATCACCCAGTTTTTCAATGGAAAGAACACCCTCTTTCTGCAAAGCGTTCAGCTTTTGCGCTTGCATCTCATAGCCTTCACCAAAATGTTCCCAGCCGAAGCTGTTTTCTTGCCCCGTCGTAGTTTCAGAATGAGAAAGACAAGGGTTTTCATAATACGTGCGGAAATACCAATCTACCGTTTTGGGAAGCTGACCGCTTTTCCAAGTGGGCTCCAAGGTACAGCAACCGCTGATTCCCGTCTGCTTTTCATAAGCGTAGATAGGATCAATGCCGAGCATACGGAAAACAGGCGCTTCGATCCGATTTTCTGCCGTCTGTGCAGGACAGATCATATTTGTTTTTGCCGCATAATAGCCACCGCTGTAGTAGCCGCCCCAAAGGGTATACGCATCGACAGAATGCTGTTCACGGCAAACGCAAAATGCTTTGATATGATACTTTTCACACATATAGTTCATGGAATACGCATCAAGTAGCCATGAGCCGACGACCTCAGGATATTCCCCGAAAAGCTCCTTGAATTTACGGAAGACTTCGTCGATCAGCACTTCTCTTTGCTTCGGTTCATATGCCATCAGAAAACCGGGATCCACATACCAGTCCCAGTCATAGCCCGGTCTGCCGCGCCACGGAATACCAATCTTCTCCGTCAACGCACGACACATCTCCAGCCACACGCCAAGCTCCGTTTTTTCGTTTCTGTTTTCGGTGAAAAGCGAAGCGAAATCCTCGCGCATCATCGCGTCATATTGAAGAAGAAACGTATTTTCGAAGCCGTATTTTTCGTTCACTTCCATTTGTTTGACCACGGGTGTGTAAAGATCACGCGGATATCTCGGTTCACAGCCGCGCACAAAATTGACAAGATTCATCACTCTTTTATTCATAAGAAAAGCCTTTCCTTTCTTTTTCTATTCGTTGTGATTGTATCACAGAAATCGTTTTTTGTCAATTCGAAACGAATATCTCAACGCACAGTTGTGAAAAAACGCTCAACTGCGCGTTGTCTTTTTTCTTTCGTTTTCGCTTTTTTCTCTGAAAATTCCATAACGAAATAAACAGAGCGGTTATTGCTTTTGGGTGCAAAATCCATTATAATGAAAGTGCAAAGGAAAGCAAGCTTGCCCAAACAAAAAAGAAAGGGACTACGTTTTATGAAAAACTTCGCATACATCATCAGCACCAAACGAAAAGAACTGGGGCTCACGCAAGAGGAGCTTGCAGGAAAGCTCGGCATCACACCGCAAGCCGTAAGCAAATGGGAAAACGGCATCGGACTGCCCGACGTCACCCTTTTTCCGCTCATCGCAAAAACACTCGGCGTTTCCACGGACACGCTTTTCGGCATCGAAAAAGAAGCAATTTCGAATGATATTCCCGAATTCCAGACCGATTTTAATGGTCTTCCCTTCATTGGGTCGGTGGTGGGAAATGCTTGTTATTCCAACAAAACGCTGGATCACGTCGAAGAGCATTTATTCTTTTTCACAGACGGAAGCGTTGCCGATCTTTCTTCCGGCGATGTGACAAACTGCGGAAAAGGAGAGATCCGCATCACAGACGCGGAAATGGTGGGGTATTCACCTCGGCAAACAAGCACGACAGTATCCGCAATCAAAAAAGATTTGGAGCGCTTTTCTTCCCTCTCCGTGAATCTTTCCTACCCCTGCGATTTTCAGCTTTTGTGTGGAGACCGCTTTTTCTTGGAAGCTGACGGCGCCGCGGAATTTCTTCAGGCGATCGAAACGGCTTTCACCGAACATACGTTAACACTGAAGGTTGCGCAAAAAAACAATCGCTCCAATATTAACAAAGGTCAAAATACCCTCGTCCTTACCGTGGCTTTCACACAAGGAGAGCGGCTCTCTCTGAACGTTAATGGCTCAACCGATGCGGTCATTGAGCCGGATTTCAAAGAAATGAATCTTGTCATCAACGGCAGCGGCACGGTCAAAGGTAAAAACAGCGATAAGTTAACGGCAAAAATCAATGGCAGTGGTGATATTTCTGCCGAACAAACAAAACTTGCCAAGCTCATGATCAACGGCAGCGGTGACATTAACGTAAAGAGAGCAACCGAAAGCACGCTTGCCAACATCAACGGCAGTGGCGATATCTGTCTTGAAGAAGCGGCAAATGCCGAGCTTCGCGTTATCGGTTCAGGGGATATTGATATCAAAAAAATAAGCGGCGATCTTTCCCTTGATATTTTGGGGAGCGGTGATCTCTCCGTTGGCGGTGAAGCAAAACACCTCAAATGCAAGGTCTTTGGCTCCGGTGACGTTCACGGCAAAAAACTTACCGTGGAAACAGCGGAGATCTCGATTCCCAGCAATTCTTCCGGCGAAGTCACGATCGGACACATAAAGGCAAGTTCAAAAGAAAATATCAGTAAAACTGCTACGTTGTATGTGCTCAAACGAGGTTAAAAAGAAAAATGCATGGAATATTCCATGCATTTTTTAATCATTACGCCATGATTTTATTTCTGAAATAATTACCTTCTTCCGCCATAAAGCGAAGCATTGCAGGCATCAATTCAGCAGGAACCTGATTCCAAACGACTTCAAAATTGAGATTGCCCTTGTAGCCTACCTTGCGGACACCTTTGACAAAGCGATCCCAGTTGGTAAGACCAAGGTAAGAAGCAATATGAAGATCGTTTACGCCGTCGTTGTCGTGAATGTGAAGCGCCTTCATTCTGTCACCGAGCATTTCCATCGCATTCATTGCGTCAATGCCAAGAAGAAGCAGATGACCGATGTCAAGGCAAAAACCGAAGCATTCTTCGCCTGCCATTTCGTTGAGCGTATCAATGTAATAAACGGAATCTTTCATGTCGGAGCAGCAAGCGGTGTAGATCTTTTTGGTCTTCCAGTCCTGGCAGAACATATTTTCCAAACAGCAAACAACGTGATGCTCTTTGAGCAGCGGAATGATCGAGCTGTAATAGCTGATATTTTCCGCGATCTCTTCTTCCTTGGTCAATTTCGGGAAACGCGCACTGCCATCGAAGGAGGGGTGAATAATGATGTGTTTAATGCCGCATTCACCGCAAAAAGCGATCGTCTTCGCCAC
The DNA here is from genome assembly GCA_964466625.1 of uncultured Lachnospiraceae bacterium. Lineage (GTDB taxonomy): Bacteria > Bacillota > Clostridia > Oscillospirales > CAG-272 > QALR01. The sequence continues at coordinate 9,295 of CAYXQF010000019.1, forward strand.
ATATTTGCGCATCATTGCCGTGCCTTCGGGACAGCCGGAAAGAAAGACGGGGGCAGGTGCATGGCACTGTGCAAGTTCAATACCGTATTTTGCAGAAGCTTCCTTGATCTCTTTGGCAACACTTGCGAGATTTTCATCGGTGAAAACTGCGCTTTCTTTTCCTGCGCGAATATCGTCCCAAGTAAGATCATTTGCTTCGATGGAAAACTCGATCGCTTCATAGCCTGCCTCTTTCAAAACGGCAAAACCTGCGTCTACGCCGCCGAGAAGCGCAAGCTTTTTCATATCTGTCTGAATACTGATTTTCATAATCAAATTCCTTTCCGAAATATATTCAAAAAATTTTTTCGCATCTGATACTATCATTATAACACTACATGCGAAAAAAGCAAAGATATTTTTCAGAAATTCATAAAAAAAGAATTGACAGTCTAAAATCCTTTCTTGTATAATGAAGAAAAAACAAAAAAGGAACAACCGCTATGAAAAATCAATTGCTTGCCCCTTTGCAAAATCCACTCCTTTTTGCTGACGGCACCCCCGTCCAAACGAAAGAAGACTTTTATCGCCGCCGCGAAGAGATCAAAGCCCTGATGCTCGAACTCGCCTTCGGCGGTATGCCGCCCGAACCGGAAGCGATCGAACTGGAGCCTCTTTACACCCCGTGGCGTGGCAAAAAAAACACATATCGTGTCCATATCACGGAAAAAGGAAAGACCTTCTCATTCACTTTCACGGTTAATATTCCGCAAAGAAATCCAAACGATCCTCATGAAAAATTCCCGGTTCTTCTCACGGGGGACGCCTGCTTTGAATATCTCACCGATGAGGTCGTGCAGGAAGCGACAAGCCGAGGATTTCTGGTCGTTCGTTTTAACCGCACTGAATTTGCGTCTGACGTTTATGGTGCAGAACGAAAATACGGCATTTATGCGCTTTACCCCGATCTGCATTTTTCCGCCATTTCCGCATGGGCGTGGGGATATTCCCGCGTGATAGACGTTTTGCCGAAAATCCCCTTTGCTGACTGCACAAAGATCGGTATTTCAGGACATTCCCGCGGTGGAAAAACCACGCTTCTTGCAGGAGCTTTGGACGAGCGTATTGCTTTTGTCAACGCCAACGGCAGCGGCACACATGGTTGCGGTTGCTGGCGCTATGAGCAGGAAGAGCCCGACGGAAAGCGTTCCGAACTCTTATCAGATCTCGCAAAAAATTTCCCCTATTGGCTTGGTCCCGATCTTCATAAATACATCGGACAGGAAACCAAGCTTCCTTACGATACGCATCTTTTAAAAGCACTCATCGCACCGCGCGCATTCCTTGAAACCAACGGCACCGGCGACATCTGGGCAAATCCCAAAGGAAGTTATCTTACGCACCTTGCCGCGCGTCCCGTTTGGGAATTTTTCGGCTGTCCCGAAAAGCTTGGAACCCGTTACCGCGAAGGTGAACATTTCCACAGACCGGAAGATGTCTGCGCGTTCCTTGATTTCATGGAAGGCAAGTCCATCTGGCAGGTTCCCGAAGATTATCGGGATCTGGAAAAGATCGATCTTTTTGGAGAATAAACATGGATTTATTGAACAAAGCGGAAGAAATCATCAATCAAAGCACGATTCACGCACAAAAGGCAACGAAACACGGATATGGTATAGACTGGGTAATGTCCGTGATTGACGAAGAAAATTATCCTGCCGCTTCTATGATTACCGCGGCAAAAGCCGATGGCTTCAATTGGATTGCTTTTTGCACCGGTATCGGCTGGAACAAACCCAATCGCCTGCAAAAAAATCCCCGCTCCTGCATTTATCTCTTCGATGAAAAAAGTTTTTCCGGCATTTCTTTGGTCGGAAAAACCGAAGTTATCACAGACGGCACTATAAAAAAAGAAATGTGGTATGAAGAACTGGCGGATGTTTTTGATGGTCCCGAAGACGAGCGCTGGTGTGTTTTGCTATTCAAACCTGAACGATATAACATCTTTATGAATAATCAAACCATTCGCGGCACATTTGATAAATAAAAGCATAAAACGGAGAAAGAGCGTATCTTCTCCGTTTTTTCTTTATGCAAGCGATCTTCCGAGATTTTTGCAAGCTTCCACACCGTCATCATCGGGTGCATCACGGCAGATCACACCGTCGCAAACAAGATTCGCTCCCGCACCGCGGCAAGTGTCTTCCCAATTTCGCATCCATTCACCGTCGCCCCAACCGTAAGAACCGAAAAGCCCCAGCTTTTTGCCACCAAGCTTCGATTCGCAAGAGGTGAACATCGGTTCAAATTCGCCCTGCTCCAGTTGTTCCATGCCCATCGAAGGGCACCCAAAAGCAATAGCATCAAAGTTTTCCACAGAATCTGCGGAAAATTCAGCGGCAGTAAACATCTTGCCTTCCGCACCTGCCTCGCGAACACCGTCCAGAACGGCAGAAGCCATCATCTCGGTATTCCCCGTACCGCTCCAATAAACGATTGCAATTTTACTCATAATCCATATTCCTTCCGTAAAAATAAATTCTTCAGAAATATTTCTATTCGAAGTATACTTATTATGTTCTCTCATTTCAAAAATCATACAAAAGCCCAAAAAAGACTTGCTCTTTTTTTCCGTATGAATTATAATGAAGACAAGCCCTCGCGCTTTTATAAAATGTGTACCACAACCAAACAGGAGGATTTCCATGAATCAGCTCTTCAAAGATGCTCTGCACTACTCAGAAAAAACTGTTCGTCAAGCTTTGATCGCCACGATTCGCGATCCGCAAAGCTCGTATTTCGGAAAGCCACGCCTTCCCAACGGACTGTATGAACCATGTTATCCAATGATTTATATTATGCATATCTGTGCCGTATATGTTTGTCCCGAAAGTGTTTATTATCATAATGACGAGCTTATGGACATGCTAAAGATCCTCTGTGTCGGCACGGAAAGCGTGGTTCATGAAGATGGAACCGACGATCTCACCATCTCTAATTTCCATCAGCCGGAATATTTTCACATTCCCTTGCTTTGTCAAGCATATCGTTATCTGGAAGCAATCCCCTCCCCCAACCAAAAAGAAAAAGAAGCGACAGAAAAGCTTTATTATCTAATCGAACGACTTTCGCAAGGTCTTCTCGCCAGCGGATTTCACACACCCAATCATCGCTGGGTACACACGTCAGCGCTCTATTATGCGTACAACACGCTGAAAGTCAAAGACGATAGATTTCTTGCACTTGCGGAAAAATATCTCGCAGAGAAAATAGATATTGATGAGCACGGCGAATTTTCCGAGCGTTCTGCCGGTATGTATAGTGGTGTTTCGGACCGCGCACTTTGCGGGATTGCCGTGGAAGGCGGAAAACCGGAGCTTTTTGATCTAGTGAAAAGAAATCTTCTTTTGGTATACCGTTATCTCGAAAATGAAAGCGCGATCTTCACCCAAAATTCCCGCCGCAAGGATAAAGGTGAGGTCAGCAGTGATGCGCTCTTCGATTTTGATTATTATACAGATGTCTGTTTGACCGCTTATGCCAATACGCATGATCTTACTTTTTTGCAGATCCTCTTCAGCGCGCTTGAACAGCGCAAGGATCCTCAAATCGTTTATTCCTCGCTTCCTGCCTTTTTGAATTATCTGGAGCTCAAAAATTTGCAGGTTGATTTTTCATCTCTTCCACCGCTCGAAACGGAGTTTCACGCGTTTTATCCCAATTCATATATCGTTCGTGTCAAAGAGAAAAACGCTATCTATTCGATTCTCGCAAAAAACCCCAATTTTCTGCACGTCACCGTCGGCAATATCCGCATTTATGCCAGAATGTGCTCGTCGTTCTTTGCGATCGCACAATTTTTGCCCGATGCCATCGAAAAGATCAGTGAGAAAAAATACCGTATGGTCTTCCACACAGCCGCCGACTATAAATTGCCGTTCGATAATCCCCCGGAAGGCTCCGAAAAATACTGGACGATGGATTATAAGAGCCGCAAGAGTATCTGCCGTTGTGAATACGGCTATACCGTAGATTTTGAATTTACGGAAAACGGCATTCGAATGCACATGCAAACCCAAGGAATGCCAAACGTCCCCTTCAAGCTGGAGTTTGCCGTCACGCCGAACGTTTACGTTCGCGCCGGCAATGCGATGACGATGGCAATGGCCGGCAGTTTTCTCTGTGCTAGAGATGGTGATATTTCTCTTTATAATTACGAAGGTGATCGCATCACCATCAAAGGCGCCTTCGCCGAGCATTTTTATCATCGTGACATGCGCGGAAGCGTTTCCTCTCCGAGCAATAAATTCATGCTTTATTTCACAGAATTTTCTCCTATTGATAAAACTGTGGAGATCATCTGCGAAAAAAATCAACCTTGGGATTTTTATAAATGATCATGTAATATAGCAAAAAAACGGCAGGATCCTCCATACAGATCCTGTCGTTTTTCATTATTCAATCATAAATATCCTTATGATTCATCTGAAAAATTTTGAAGTGCCGGCACCTCGTCCAAATCAAACACGAGAACGATGCCATCAGACACATATTCTGCCAAGAGCATGGTGTTTTCCGCGTCAGTTCTCGTTTCGATGAAGATCACCTCGGTCACACCCAATTTTTCAAGCGTTTCAAGGGCAACAAACATATACCGCGTATCCCATAAAAAAGACTTATCCTGCACGTTGAAGCGTGTAGGCAAAATGGCGTTCAGCACTGCATGGGACAATTCCGACGTACCATGAAAACCGATCTCTTTATTTTTGATCTTGATATCCGCGCCGTTTTCCACGGTGATGATTCTATTTTTATTCGGAATTTCATAGCTGAGATTCACAAGATCCTGCCAAAGCTCTCTGCGAAGCAAATTGTCCCAAACGTAAATTTTTTGAACGATCTCGCCATCGGCGATTTCGATCTCATATGCAAACAAAGCGCCGCTTGATACAAACGATTCGTAAACGTCAGCATCACAAAAATGGATCCCTGATTCAAAAGAAGTGTCCGCTGATTTTCCGCAACCGACAAACAAAAAACAAATCACCAGAAGCCACACCACCATGGATTTCCGCATACGATCACCTCGCAAAAACTGAACTTTTCAAGAAAATTATACCATGGAACGTGCAAGAAGTCAATACCTCAAAAGCACATGATATTCTATCAAAAAAGACTGCGCCAAGCGCAGTCTTTTTTGTCCTATGTATTAGTGATTATCATTACCGTACCAACGGCCGCCCTGCGCTTCTTTCTTATCATCTTTCAGAAGTGCTTCATGATTTTCAATAACCTTGCGGAAACCGGCAACAAATCTGTCGACAATTTCTTTATCCAAATAATTGAATCTCGGAACAGAGAAGCAGAACTTATTGACAGAAGGATCGCAAAGTGCATCATCTTCACGAACGTCGCGGTCGTTATGCGCAATTCTGCCCGGAACACCGCGATGTGTCATGTCAAAGGTCTTGAAGAATTTATGGGTATGCAGACAGAAGTTGCCGCCTTCTTTGACAAAACCGCCGATTTCGGCATAAACCGCCTGTGCAAAACGCTTCACGGAAAGACCGTGCAATTCTTCCGGATAATAAGCACCGTGAGGGCAATACCAACCTGCCATGTTAGAACCCGTAGATTCATCAACACGGATCGGACGAATACCGGGAAGACCTTCGAGCTGATCCCAAAAATAGTTCATCGCTTCACGAATTTTTGCGCTACGTTCGTCATAATGCTTGAGCTGATCTCTTGCGATCGCTGTGCAGACCTGGTTTGCACGTCCCTTTGCACCACCGAGCGCGATATGGAAATAATCTTTCAGATCATCACATTCTTTAATATATTTTTCATTGTTGCGTTCATAATGACCAAATGCCATCGCTCTTTCATAAATTCTGCGATCGCTCGTTACCAAAACACCAAGCTCACCGCAAGCAAAAGATTTTGTGCTCATCAAAGACATCGCGGAAACGTCACCGAAAGTACCAAGCTTTTTGCCTTTATAAAGACCGCCCTGTGCGTGAGAAACGTCTTCGATCACTTTCAGATTATGCTTTTTCGCAATCGCCATGATCGCATCCATATCGCAAGGATAGGCATAATAATGAACGACCATGATTGCTTTGGTGCGAGGTGTGATGCAACGCTCCAAGTCATTGGGATCCATGCTGAGCATATCGTTGATGTTGCAGAATACAGCAGATGCACCGAAGTTGATCGCCTGAGAAACACTGCCCCAATAAGTCTTTGTCGGACAAATAATTTCATCGCCTTCACCAAGACCGATGGCAAACATCGCAGAAGTCAAAGCCATCGTACCGTTGCAATACGCGATCGCGTAATCCGTTCCCTGCCATGCGGCAAATTCCTGCTGGAATTTTTCTGTCACGTCAGTGCCGGAAAACGCACCTCTGCGAATCACGTCAAGTGCAGCATCTTCTGCTTCCTGTGTCAAAACCATGGCACGGAAAAGAGAATCATATTTGTCTGCAGGAATAGAACCTTTCGGAATCACGGGAGTTCCACCGAGGATCGCCAATTTTTCGTTTGTCATAATAGATACACCTTTCTATATTTTATAAGAAAATAAATAATTTACATTTCAAGGCCAAGCAAACGGATCGCATTTTCACGAACGACCTTGCGATAATTTTCTTCACTGAGCAAACCGTCTTCGACCATCTTGGTAAGGAAAGCATCAAATTCATATTGATGTTTATTTTTTGTTCCGCAAATATCACAGCCATACAAAATGCGGTCCGAAAATTCTTCAATAAAGCGTGCGGCATTTTCAGGATCGCGACGTAACGCATTCATACCACTTCCTGCAGAAAGATCACAATAAAGATTTTGGCAGGAGCGCATCAATTCATAGATTCTACCCTCAGAGGTGACCTTGCCTCTCGGATATCCGCCGCGTGTTTCTTCCGTAATATCACCGGACATTTCTGCCCAAAATGCTTGCGAATGACCGATGATCACAAGATCGGGATATTTCTTCATCATTTTTTCAAGACGAGGCAAACCAAGCTCATCTTCAATGCCGTACATACCGCCATGCTGTGTGGCAATATGAATGAGAACAGGCATTTTGCAAGCCGCACAATGCGCAAAAAGATTGTCCATCATCGGATCATCTGTTTTGAGTTGTGCCGTGAGTTCACCCAAACCAAGTGCGCCAAGCGCTTTATAATGATTCAAAAAGTAAGAAAGCGGTGCTTCCGGCGTATGATTACCGGTGCGAGGATCCACGCCACAGAACCAAAGGAAACGATCGGGATACTGTTTTGCAAGAGCGGCACACCCTTCGCTTGTCATCGGAGAAGGCTGTCCTTCACAGGAGGAGATCGGGAGAAGAACACCTTTTTCAATATTTAATTCATCATAAAATGCGATCAATTCTTCTGCGCTGAGATAGCGTTGACCACCTCTTCCGTAAAACGGAGGATAAAACTCAGGGAAAGCCACTGCATGCGCATGAATATCAATTTTTTTCACAGGAATCATTTTGAAAAGTCCCTCTTTCTTTATCTTAATTATATTAAAACACAAAAAATATTTTTTATCAAGGAAGTGCGTTGATCAGTTTGCGGACGATATTGATCTTTTCCGATAAATTTGTGCAAAAATTCTCCTCATATTGGCTTCTTAAAATTCAGATAACAGTCAACCAAGCTGTTCAAGCATCAGTTCATATTTTTTGAATCTTGGATCGTTGGAAATCATATTCTCCTCTGTCTTAAAACACCCTTGATAGCAACTATGCAGATAAAACTTGAAATTACTCTTTATTTCTGTTGCTACAGCTCCATCTCCGTTTTCTTTACATTCCTTATAATCGAAAATCAGACTATCGGTAAGTTCTTCAATAACATCAAAAGCTTTCTCAATCTCAGATATTGCGATATAATCATTAGCAAGGTTATTCAGTCCGCTATATAACCATTTGGTATGAATCCTCATATCCTTGAACATTTTATAATTGAATTTTACACTATCCAGCAGATTATGCCAAGCCGCTATTGCTTCCTGTTTTCTTGTATTGCCGAGAAGCGAAATTCGTCGTGCTCTTACCGCCAGCGCCTTTAAATAATGATGAACAGCTTCATCACATACATGATCTGCAATTTCAAGACATTTATCATAATCATGCTTTTTAGAATAGATCTCTATTTCCATCAACGCCCTTATGCTTCCGCTTTGAGGTAAGCCCTCTGCTGTTTTTTCAGCATTTGTAAAATCGTTTTGATAAAGATAAAGAATAATAAGCGTTTGTTTCGCATCGATAACCCTTGTTGTATCTCTGTCATAATTTATGATGGATTTTAAAAGGTTAATCGCTTCATGATAAAGCTCATCTTTCTCTTCCTTTGTTCCCACGCCGTAATAAACAAATCTGGTTATACTATCTGCACATAAAAGCTTCACTTCATAATCAAGAGGATATTTTTTAATATGCTCTTGATAAAGCGCATAACATGCGTAATATGCATCATCTTCACGACGATATACCTTTTCTATACCCTTATTGATTCTCTTCACTTTTTCATAAAGCTTTTCCCTCTCTGCCTTTTCATCACCACCTGCGCCAAGAAGACAATCGGTAGTCACGCCAAGAATGACGGAAAGCGGAACAATCTGAGAAATATCGGGCATCGTGTTGTCACACTCCCACTTGGATATTGCTTGCACAGATACCATAAGCTTTTCCGCAAGCTCCGCTTGTGTCAGTTGCGCTTCTTTTCTTATAATCTTTAGTCTTTGTCCGAAGCTTAACATTTTTCACTTTCCTTTCTCAATTTCAAAAGATGCATACTATTATTTGTGTTAAGTATAACATATCATATAAAATTAGTAAACATAAAGGTTGGCGATTCAGATTTAGCCCGATGGTTGATTTTTTATCACATCGAATGCTCGGGTACATTTTGTAAGCTAAAAGAAAAAGCAGATCTTACGGGTGCCTGCGATAAGGCAGGTTCCCTTTCTCTATTTCAAAACATTGTAATTGGTCAAGATGCGAATGAATTGTAGCAAGTCTAAATAAAATCGGAAAAGCTACAATGAAAAATAAAACCAACAAATAGTTTATTTGAACAGCACGGTATTTCATACCGTGAAGTCAATGGTGTCTTTATTCCTAATCTCGAACTGCCTGAATGGAAACGAAACCAATGTATTCATACGCTCAATATCTGTAAATAATATAGCACCTAATTCTTACATTGTGATATGAATTAGGTGCTTTTTGATTTTATCAGATGCATTGAGGTGCCCCGTAAAAACTCACAAACTGATTTAAATAAAAAGGTTTGCGGAGAAATGAATAACAAAAATCAGTGTGTAAAAACTTAATTATGATGTGCTACAATAAAATAAAAAAGCGAGGTTCCGTTTTGAAAACTATTACACCGACACAAATTGAAAAGTTTTACACGTATTTAATGGAGGAAGAAAAATCTGCTGCCACGATCAGTAAATATCTGCACGACATTAGGTTTTTTGAACATTGGCTTTCCGCAAAAGATTTGGATAAAAGCGCGGTTTTATCTTACAAAGCGTATCTGCTTGAACGATATTCCGTTTCCAGTGTAAACTCTATGCTTTCGTCGCTGAATGCTTTTTTCACTTATATGGAATGGTATAACTTAAAAGTAAAAACCGTTAAAGTGCAGCGTCAAATTTTCGCATCAAGTGGTAAAGAGCTCTCGAAAATGGAATATGAACGTCTATTAAAAGCAGCCAAAAACAAGAATAATGAGCGCCTATATTTATTAATGCAAACCATTTGCGCTTGCGGTATCCGCGTTTCCGAGTTAAAACACATCACCGTTGAAGCAATTCGCACAGGACAAACGGAGATTAACTGTAAAGGCAAGCGCCGCAAGGTCTTTCTGCCCCATGAGCTTTGTAAGATGCTCAAAAAGTACGTCGGAGAGCAAAAAATAAAAAGCGGTCCCGTTTTCATTACAAAAAACGGAAATCCGCTTGACAGGTCAAATATTTGGTCGGATATGAAGAAACTGTGTAAAGTCGCAAACGTATCTGACAAAAAGGTTTTCCCTCACAATCTCAGACACTTATTCGCTCGAACCTATTACAGTTTGCAGAAAGACATCGTTCGTTTGGCAGATATTTTAGGCCATTCCAATGTCAACACGACTCGAATTTACACACAAGAAAACGGTGAAATTCACCGCAAGCAAATTCAAAAACTTGGCTTGCTGCGATGTTAAAAGATTTACCACATAATTGTGATTATGTAGTAAAATCACACATCTTCACAGATTAATTATATCACGACCACTCCTAAAAGTCAACAAAATCTGATAAAATAAGCATATTTTATATTTTCTTTCAAAAAATACATAAGAACAAGACCAATTAACAAATTTAAGTTTTTAATTGGTCTGCTAAGTATACAATTTGGGCTATTTATTGAAGTTAGAAACATGCTAAAATGAAAAAACGAGAAGTTTTAGATGGGAGTAGAACTTTTTTCATAAGCCTGATTACCACATAATCACAATTATGTAGTAATTCGCGCTGATTTCTCAATATTTATAAACAAAAGAGGAACGGTTTATGAAAAAACTGAAAAAAGGACTCCTGAAAAAGTCATTAGCCTTGCTCCTTGCAGGTGCATTGATGACGGGTGCCTTGGTATCGTGTGCAGAGCCTGTAAATGGCAAATCTGCTTACGAAGTCGCTGTTGAAAACGGTTACAATGGCACAGTGGAAGAATGGCTTGCTTCTCTTGTCGGCGAAGCAGGCGCTAATGGACTTGACGGCAAAAACGGCAAGTCTGCATACGAGATTGCCGTTGAAAACGGCTATACCGGTACGGAAGCAGAATGGCTCGCCCTGCTTGTCGGTGAGGCAGGAAAAAACGGTGCAGATGGCAAATCTGCTTACGAGCTCGCTGTAGAAAACGGATTTGAGGGTTCTCTTTCCGATTGGCTTGACTCCTTGATCGGTCAAGACGGTACAAACGGTAAGGACGGCAAAGACGGTGCCGACGGCTCTGACGGCAGAGATGGCTCTGATGGTAGAGATGGTGCCGATGGTAAAGATGGCAAAGATGGTGCTGACGGCAAGGACGGTGAAGATGGCAAATCCGCATACGAGCTTGCTGTGGAAAATGGCTACGAAGGCACCTTGACCGAATGGCTGGCATCTCTCGTCGGCAAGGATGGCACTGCTGCTGCAAAAGGCGAGGACGGCAAATCCGCTTACGAGTTGGCGCAAGATGCAGGTTTTGAAGGTACGCTTCAGGATTGGCTGGCATCTCTTGTCGGTACATCCGGTAGCAACGGCAAATCTGCTTATGAGATCGCCGTTGACAATGGTTACAAAGGCACGGAAGCCGAATGGCTAAACACTTTGATTGGTAAAGATGGCAAGGATGGCGAAACGCCTTATATCGGTGAAAACGGTAACTGGTGGGTCGGTGACGAAGACCTTGGCGTGAAAGCAACCGGCGCCGACGGTAATGATGGTCTTACTCCCGAGATCGTAGACGGCTACTGGTGGATCGGCGGTCAAAACACGAATATCAAAGCATTTGGCGTGGATGCATCCAATCCCGAGATCATAGACGGCACTTGGTGGATCGGTGGCGTAGACTCCGGAATCAGCGCGCAAGGTCCTCAAGGCGACAAAGGTGAAACAGGTGACGCAGGTAAAGACGGTGAAACGCCTTATATCGGTGAAAACGGCAACTGGTGGGTTGGCACTACCGACACGCAGGTTCCGGCGAAAGGCGAAAAGGGCGACCAAGGTCCTCAGGGTGAAAAAGGCGAAGACGGTCTTACCCCTTACATCAAAGACGGTAACTGGTGGGTCGGTGACACTGACACAGGCGTGAAAGCAGAAGGCACTGCTGGTGAAGATGGTCTAACCCCCTATATCAGCTCCAACGGTTATTGGTGCGTTGGCGATAAAAGCCTGAACGTGCTCGCGCAAGGTCCTCAAGGTGAAAAGGGTGAAACCGGCAATGGTATTTCCTCCATTGCGAAAACTTCCACAGAAGGTTTGGTTGACACTTACACTATTACCTATACCGATGGA
>CAYXQF010000019.1:21442-27925 GCA_964466625.1 uncultured Lachnospiraceae bacterium
ACGGTATTTCCTCCATTGAGAAAACTTCCACAGAAGGTTTGGTTGACACTTACACCATTACCTATACCGATGGAACTACAACGACCTTTACCGTGACGAACGGTGCACAGGGCGTCCAAGGCATTCAGGGTGAAAAGGGCGAAGATGGCCAGACACCCGTTATTACTATTCAGAACGGTAACTGGTTCATTAATAGTCAGGATACCAATGTCAAAGCGGAAGGTGTCAAGGGCGAAACCGGTAACGGTATTTCCTCCATTGAGAAAACTTCCACAGAAGGTTTGGTTGACACTTACACCATTACCTATACCGATGGAACTACAACGACCTTTACCGTGACGAACGGTGCACAGGGCGTCCAAGGCATTCAGGGTGAAAAGGGCGAAGATGGCCAGACACCCGTTATTACTATTCAGAACGGTAACTGGTTCATTAATGATCAGGATACCAATGTCAAAGCGGAAGGTGTCAAGGGCGAAAAGGGTGAAACCGGTGAACAAGGTGAAAAAGGCGATACCGGCGAAAAAGGTGAAACCGGTGCAGACGGTGTAACACCTCATATCGGTGAAAACGGCAACTGGTGGATTGGTACTACTGATACAGGTGTGTCAGCAAAGGGTGAACAAGGTGATGTCGGCGCAGATGGCGTAACACCTCATATCGGTGAAGACGGCTATTGGTACATCGGCGAAACCAAAACCGATGTTATGGCACAAGGCCCTCAGGGCGAACAAGGTCTTCAGGGTGAGCAGGGACCTCAAGGTGTCGGTATTGACTACGTTTATATTAAAGACAATCATTTGTGGGTTGTTTTGACAAACGGTGATGAGCTTGATGCCGGTCAGGTTATTTTCCCGAGCGAGATTTATATCGAAGCTCCCGAAGATGACGATACATATACTCTCGATAATGATAGCTTGAATGGTGTGGAATACATCGTTCTTGAGGGTGATTGGAGCGAAAAGACGCTCTCAATCGAATATAGCCGAAGAGCGAATATCGAAATTGAATCTGACAGTGGTGTCAACAATATCATCGTAGATGCTCCCAGAGCAGAAATTACACTCAACGGCATCACAATTAATACTCTTGAAGTTAAGGCTGTTGCGGAAAATACGCTGACGCTTACTAATTCCACTGTTTCGGATCTTACAGTCGAAAAAGGACACGTCAACGTTGCAGATAATTCCGCAGTTGAAAATCTTTCGCTTACCCCCTCGGAGAAAGGCGCAGCGACGAAATTGACAGTTTCCTCCGGAAGCGCAACGGTTTCTTCCGTTACCGTCAATACGCTCGCAGAAGCTGAGTCTCCGAAGATCGTGGTCGAAGAAAATGCGAAAATTGAAACAATCGTCGCAAACAACAACCAAAACGACATTAGCATCAGCGGCGACGGCGAGATCGCTTCGCTCGAAGTAACGAGTGCGGAAAATCACATCGTCGTTCCCAATGCAACGGAAAGCAATCTGACGATCTCCGTAAAATCAGGCGTTGGCGCAACGGTCGCTGTGGTTGACGAGGCTCGAAAAGCGATCCTTGATATCATTGAAAGCCCGGGCAATGATTATGATTTCATACAATACGAAAATGAGTTTCTTGAGACTGTGAAAAATCCAGGCGCTACTATCGCGCTCGGTGATACCGATGTTAACGATGGTGTGCCTATCACACAGTCCGAGACGATCGAACTTCTCGATAATCAGTACATTTATTTGAATGGCTGCGATATCACCGTAGAGAGCGGTCCCGTATTCAGAGTTATGGGTCAGAACGTCGTAATTGCAGGTACGGGCAGTATCGTCGGCAACGATGGAGCCCCGACGATCGAGATCGCAGAGGACGCATCCCTTTCCTTGAACGGCGGTATTATTTATGCGAACGGTGCCAACGCGGCAATCACAACGAGCGGTACGCTTGAAATTATCGCAGGCACCTTGTTTACGGAATATGTGGATTCCGAAGAAGACAAATCTTATATTGCAATGTCGATCAATGAAGGCTCTGATGGCACGATCCGACTCTTCGGCGGTTCGTTCTACGGTCAGGATCCCACCGAATATCTCGCAAGTGAAGATTTCAGTGTTTCTACCGTATCCCATGAACAGTCAAACTATGTTACCACATATACAGTATGCCCCAATACCGCTCATGTTACAAGCGCTGAAGAATTTATCGACGCGGTCAATATGAACGTGGTAGGTATGCAAATCTACGTCGACGAGGATCTCTATTTCGATGACTCCGTCACGATCAAACATACAACGTATATTAGTTTGAAGGCAAATATCTATTTTAGTCAAGGTGGTTTTATTGTTGATGGCTCGGAAACACAGGCTGTAAACGTAGAAGTGCAATTTCTCGGCAGCAAAGTGACCGTGCAAGCAGGTCCCAATAGCCCCGTTATTCACGTTATCGGCACGGATACGAGCGTTATTACTCGAATGGGTTGGACGACTTACACCGGTACGCCGGTTGAGGGCGAAGTGGAGGTCGCGGAACCGCTCCTGAAAGCTACTGCGGGCGGTAAGATCAATATTTGGTCCGGACATTTTGATAATACTTACAATAGGGTTGCAGGCGGATGGTGGGGATACGCCGATGAAAACAGCGATATCGTTTTTGCCGCTGCTAATATAGGCGGCACGGCGAATGTATTTAGCTATGCGGCAGAACACAACCCCATCTACACAAGACACACCACAGATAAGGCTTTCGTTGAGGAGCAGATCTATCAGGACGAAGACGGCAACGATGTTTATAAATTCTTCGTTTCCACGACAGATGCTTGGTATGATAGCGGCTATATCGGTGCAGGCGAAAGCGAAAATACGACGAATCTTTATATTAAGGGATCTTTCTACATCAACAAAATGATTGAAAATCCCTCCGATCCCTCCGACGTGTATTGTCTTGACCTGAACAATGTGGACAATTTCTATGCGCTCGGCGAGTACGCCTTTATCATTGAAGACTTCGAAGACGAAGGCATTGAACTTTTCATCGACGGCACGGGTACGCTCGATGCAAAGAACGGTGCGATCTTCATGCGAAACGGCAGACTGGCTGTCGGCGGTCCTGTTACGATCCATGCACGCGGTGAAGACGAAACCGAAGAAAGGGGCTACTGCATACTTTCTACAGAGCAAAACGCGCAGGTTCATATGTATGTCAATGAAGAGCAATACGGCAGCGAAGGAAATATCCATTTGATCAAGAATGGTACAGGAACTGCTATCAATGTTGGTGAGAGCAACGTATGCTTTGATAGCCACGTTATCTTGGAATCCGACGGCGAAGCCTTTGGCGTCAGCGGATCGGCTCCCGTATTCAACGAGGAAGACGGCCGTTGGAGCAGCGGTACGTTCCTTGAGTTCAGCGGTACGACCGTAACTGCTAATATTGCAAACACGGATAACGACTATGCGAAGCTCTTTGGCGCAGGTAACGGCGCGCAGATCAATTTCTACGGAAACGATAACGTTTTCGAGAATAAAAACGGTTCGATGGTTCTTTGGGCAAACGGCGTCAATATTTATATTGGCGGCGGTACGTTTAAAGGCAACGGTGAATATGATGACCAAGTCCTTTGCGATGTTTGTGACCACGGCGAAGACGACGCATACTGCTTTAATGTAGAGGGCGGCAGCTTCTACAAGCAGGATCCCACGCAGTTCATACCTGATTACTGTGAAGTAACGCAAAATGAAGACGGCTACTACGTTGTAACCGTCATTGAGGCAACTGAATAAGCTTTACAAAGAAAGAGCAGGAGAAATTTCTCCTGCTCTTTTTGCACGTACGTAGCGGATTTTTTATGAAAAACTTTTTTAAAGGTGTCATTAGGTGACGAGTTCGTATGCTACAATCATGAAAAATAGAAAAAAGCAGGACAAATTTGCCGTTCCCATTACGGTAGGTATATGAAAAAACTTTGCAGGAAAGAGGGAAAAAGATATGTCCAACTGTTAACAAAAAAGTCTGCAAATCTTAACAAGCACTGAATTTTCTTTATCACGCCTCAGTTTTTTCTTCGCTGTCCGTCGGTGTCGTTTCCGCACCCTCTTTGATATCCTTGATATCAAAGAAAAGCCCGATATTCGTTCCTCTTTTAAGCGAATTGATGCCTCGGAAAATATATTCCCACGTTTTGCGATAGCTGCCGCGCACCGCCACGCCGCGGGATTTCACCAGCTCCACAAAAAGCTCGGGGTGATCGGCATAAGTATTTTCAAAAGCTTCGGAAAGCTCGCGCTTTTCTCTGCCGCAGACCGTTTCCGCCCTGCCGTGCAATGCGTGCTCTACGTTGCGAGAAAAATAATAAAACGAGTACGGAATCCCTTCCACGGTAGAAAGCGCCACAAGCGTTCGGGCGGATTCCGTTTTCATTTCATTTCTCGCACGGAGCGAGGAAACCGAACGCGTCAGGATACAATCTGTCTGATATCCCGCGTTTTCATTGCCGCCGTAGATCACACGCTCAGGCGGAATAAAAGCACCGTCCGTATCAATCACGTGAACGATTCGCATAATATCCGTTTTTTTCAAGCGATATCGCTTGAGGAAATTATTTACGGGACGCATGACAACCTGCGCGGCATTATCCGATCGGATTCGATAACGATAACAAAGATCTCCTTCCAAAACAACGAAGCGGATATCTGCCGTTTCCACAAGGCGCGACATCACAAGACCAAGCGTGGTGCTATCCGTGGAGCCCTCCACAAGAAAAAGAATGATCTTCTTTTCATTTGCCATTCGAATCCCTCCCCGCAAGTCGGAATGCGCGGGCGATCTCAAGCGGATTCGTATAACCGTAAAGCTCCTCTTTCTGCCCGCCAATGTGGATACTGCGGATATAAATATCACGCAGATTGCTTCCTCTGACACCCGAAAGACGAATATAACGATTTTCGGGGTTGGTGGTGGTAAAAACGATGTCTTTTTTGTCAATCATCTCAAGAGGTCTTAAATTGTGCGAAGTGAAGATAAGCTGTCCTCTGCCGCTCTCCTTAAGAATGCCGAGAAGCTCACCGAGCAGATATTCATAAACGCCTGCGTCAAATTCGTCCACGGCAACGCAAACGGAAGGATTATTATACATAGCGATGAGGATACTGAGAATCGAGATGATCTTCTTGATGCCCTCAGATTCATTTTTCAGCGGAATACGGTTTTCTCCGCGCACGGAAAGCATTTCGAAACGCATGCCTTCTTTTCCGTCTTCGGTCATCTGACCGCCGTATTCCTTGATCTCCAGATACATGCCGGGGATCAGCGCGCCAAGCACGCGATTGAGCGAGGTGACGGAATACTGCAAAAGCTCATACGTTGCGATGGGCTGCACGGAGGGCGCGGTGAGCGAAAGCATCATATTGTCGGGTGTTTTTTCGTCCCCGTCGAAATGGAGAGAAAACGGCATGGACGCACCGAGCGCGATCACGCCGGAATGATCGGAATTCACAACGAAAAGTCCCTCTGCCGCAAAGGACGGCAAATCCTCAAGGATCAGCGTCAGCGCTTTTCCGTCTGCGGTTTCATTGTCCGCATTTTTCAAAAGAAGCGGGATCGTGTCTGCGGAAAAGAAAAACGAAGTACCGTTTCGTTTCGAAAGCTTACGGGAAACCGCAAGCTCCACGCCGTCATCTTCCTCTTTTGTGAATTGCGCCCATTTCGTTTTCGGAGAAAGAAATGCGCCGGATTTTTCCGCGTCGTACGCGAGGAGCGTTTTCATCGGCGAAAGCTTGCCGCCCGTCACGTTGCGGTAAGAAAGCTTTTCCGCCGTAACGTATGCGCCGTTTTCCGTTCTGCGAAGTGTGAAAGCATATTCGGCAACGGTTCCCTCGCCCTCGTCACCGAGAAAAAAAGAGACCTCACAGCTTGCCGTGTCGGAAGTTTTTGCAATATCGCTTGCCGCTTCAGGCGGAAGCACCTTTCCGCACAAAAGCTCTTTGGCATAATAAATCGCGTCAATAACCGTTGTTTTACCCGAACCATTCTGCCCGTAAATACCGAGGATCTCCGAACGGTCACAGGAATAGTCACGTTCTACGGCACACGGCATTTCGATCTTGCCGTAAGATACGTTTTTAAAATGATAGATCGTCGCACTGACAAGTCTTGTGATAGAATCACGCATAAAAATACCTCCCTTTTCGAAAGCGAAAGATATCGTCTATCTTTCCCATTTTTCTTGCTTTTACCACGTTGTTCCTACTTTAATTATAAACCGCGAGGCAAAATTTGTCAATAAAAAGGGGTGGCTTTCGCCACCCGCTTTCCATTTATGCAAAAATGATCACAAAATCATCGACTTATCAATTTCCACCACCGCAAAATAGTGCGGATCCATCGTATGCACAAGCGCTTCAATTTTTGCCTTTGCCTGCTTTTCCGTCATAGGAACGGAATACGGCACGACCGCATCGAAGATCACGTTCGTATGCGTTTCACCGCTGACCATGCGAAAATCGTGGATGGTGATGC
>CAYXQF010000020.1:0-20859 GCA_964466625.1 uncultured Lachnospiraceae bacterium
TCCGCATTAAAGCTTTGTGATTGCCGTATTCGGCAATGGTACCGTCAACAAAAACGGCAATATGATCCGCTATTGTGGATGCCGCAAGTCTGTGGCTGACAAAAATAGTCATTTTATTCCCCGACATTTGAAAAAAATTTTGATAAATTTCGGCTTCCGCTTTTGCATCAAGGCTCGCCGTTGGCTCATCAAGGATGAGAATGGGTGCATTTTTATAAATTGCTCTTGCGATTGCAATTTTTTGCGATTCTCCTCCCGAGGGTTCTATTCCATCTTTTGAAAAGTTCTTTGTAATATGAGTATTCACACCATCGGAGGATGTATCGAACAATGGTTTCAATCCAACGTCATAAGCGATATTTTCTATCTTTTTATGGTCTGCATAGTCGTCGAGCGCGATTGCCTCAGCGAATGAAAAGGCGAAATTTTGAAAATCCTGAAAAACAGTCGCTATCAGCTTATAATACTTTTCATTAGAAATTTGCCAAATATCTTCGCCGCCAATCGTGATTTTTCCTGCTGTCGGCTTGTAAAATTTACACAAAAGTTTGATCAGTGTCGTTTTTCCTGCACCATTTTTACCAACGATAACAAGTTTTTCCATTGAATCAATCCGAAGATTGACATGATTCAACGTATTCACCTTTGCATTGGGATAAGCAAATGATACGTCTTCAAAACAGATGGTGAGATTATTTTCGTTCTCAAAATCGACATCAACACAACAATGCTCGCAAGGTGCTATTGTGTTCAAGGATAGTAACTTCTGAAAATCTCCCAGATTCAACACTTGCTGATGATACAATTCCATCGCATCGGCGAGAATTGTGAACGTGGAAACAAGTGTTGTCGAGGCAGAAAAATACATTGTAAAATCTGCAATCGAGATTTCACCGGTCAAGTATTTTTGTGTAAGCAATCCTAAAACAAGCAAAGTTTGGAGCGCAAGCGCGATAGCCATTAAAATATCAAATAAGGCAGAATATCGAAAATCCTTATATTGAAGCGCTAACATCTTTTCTCTGTATTGATTGTTTTTGGCAATAAACCAAATTTCAAGATTGTTGACACGGATTTCCTTCTGACCTCCCGCATCGAAATAAGCAACACGGGACAAGTAGTTTCCCTCACGATCATTTTGAGCATAAAGCAGTCGGACTTTTTTATTGCGGGAGTATCGAAGGAACGAAAAAAGCACTTTTAGGGCGCTGACAAAAAGAATTGCGGCGAAAATGGTTCCATCAAGATTTGCAATAACTGCCGTAAATCCTACGATCGTTATGATTCGGGAAAGGATTCGTTGAATGAGAGAAAATGTTTTTGTGAGTTCGGTTGCCTTGCCGGCAAGCAAAATGATTTCTCGATGTGCAGGAGATTCCGCATCAAGATAGGAAAGATTCATGGATATCTTTCCTATTTCGAATCGTATTTTTCTTGCGAAGCGATCCTCATAAACGGCTTGTTTTACCTTCAAAAACTGAAAAACCAAATGAAAAAACAGGAGCAGTATGGCATAAATAAGGATTGCTGTTGCTGTTTTTTCATAGGAGCTTTCCTCGGTTAAGCATTCGATAATGTGTTTTGGCATATATACACCGAGCGCTTGAAAGATTGGATTCAACAAAATATTCGGTATAACAACCCAAAAATAAAGCGGCTCATACCTATAAATAAGACTTGCAATCTGATATGCCGATGTCAATTTTTGAATGAATTTTTTCATGCTCTATGCTCCTTTCGATAATATTTTGCTTGCGATTCGTAAAGTCCGGCATAAACACCGTTGTTTTGCAGTAATTCATTATGGGTTCCTGATTCGCAAATCACACCGTCTCGGAGAACAAAAATACGATCGCAAAAACGAGTGGAAGAAAGCCTGTGCGAAATGAAAAATGTCGTTTTCCCCTCGGAGATATCGGAAAAATTTTTGAAAAGCTCATATTCGGCAATCGGATCCAGTGCAGAGGTAGGCTCGTCCAAAATCAAAAACGAGGCATCTTTATAAAGTGCACGGGCAAGCGCAAGCTTTTGACCTTCACCGCCGGAGAAATCGATTCCGTTTTCGTCCAATATTTTGAAAATTGATGTGGAGGCACCACAATTCAAAGAAGATATTTTTGCTTTTAACCCACTTTTTTCTAAGCTTTGTTCAAATTTTTTCTCATCGAAAGACTTGTCAAATACGATGTTTTCTTTCACAGAATAAGCAAACAGCATAAAATCCTGCAAGACAATACCGAGATATTCCGTGTATTGTGTAATCGGAATATTGCGAACATCTATGCCATTCAAGGTGATATATCCCTCTGTTGGTTCATATAAACGGCATAAAAGTTTGATCAGTGTTGTTTTTCCCGATCCATTCAGACCGACAATCCCTATCTTCTCACCGTTTCGCACCGTGAAATTCAGATTGTGCAAGATCTCGCGAGTCGTTTCGGGATAAGTAAAAGATACGTTGTGAAACGTGATTTCGACGTTTTGCATATCCATTTCAACGGGAGGCAAAAAACGGCTTTGCGCGATGGTGCTGTGATCTTTCAAATACGTTCTGTAATCTCTAAAAATATCCGTATATTTCAAAGTCTTCTTGATCTTTGCGATATTATCGAAAAAATCAAGAAGATTGGAAGCCAGAAGCGTGGTGGCAGCGAGCAAAACCGTATATTCCGAAAGAGTGATGTGAGAAGAATACATTTCAAAGGAAAAATAGAAGTACATCGAAACGGTTTGAATGACCGTCATGACGGCCGAGATCATATTCATTCCCATGCACTTATCAAAAAAGACTTTCATCTTCTTGATTTGTTCTTTCAAAGTTGACTGATATTTTTTCTCTAAAAGATCGGAGGCTCCGCCGATTCGTATCTCTTTTGCGTATTTTAGATCTGTCATTACCGTATAGAGATACGAAAGCTTTCTATCATGCTCGGTCATATTATTTTTAAGTTCAAAGTCTATCGCATGGCGTTTGAAAGAAATGATAACCGATACTGCCGATGTTGCCGTGATAATCAGCAAAAAACTAGGACTCAACATGGAAAAGATATATGCGATACCCGCAAATTGAACAAAGTAACGCAAGAATTTACCAAGATCGGAAAGAAGCCACACCGGTTGTGCAAGCATAGACCGTTGTTTCAGATTTAATATGGTGCGATCTTGTGCAAAATGATAATTGATATAAATAGCGTCATTCATATAATCGCGTTGTGTTAAATCGGAGGCATAACGCACGGCGTTATCGTCCCAGAGTGTCAAAACGCTGGACAGAAGAGACACAGCGAGATGGAAAACAACGTAAAATAAAATGACGCAAACGATTTCATCTCGTGTTTTTCCCGATGTCAAGGCATCGACAACAAGACCTATGCCGACGATATCCATGAGCGGCAACAGCGCACGGAAAATATTTTTCAGACTTGTCGTGAGAAAAAGAAGTCTGCTTTTGCTCCATGCATAGTTAAGTAGGTAACATAAATTTTGAAATTTCTTTTTCACGGGAAACTTCCTTTCTTGAACCATAGGAAATTGCACAAAATCGATCTCGCCGTTTTGCCGTGCTTGGCGTGCGGAAAGCTGCGATAGGCGAGCAACTTCCGGCGGGCGTTGCCCGCTTTCGTGTTTTTGATTTCATTATAAAGCTCCCAAAATGAAAAGTCGAGCAAAAAACAGTTGCATACGGCAGTGATCCTTTCCGCGCAACTATTTTTTGCTCGACTTTCCCTATGAACGATGGTATACTGTAACTAAGAGGTGATAATATGTTTGATATCACAAAATTTGGCAGATATCTTGCCGCGCTTCGCAAAAAAGCAGACATGACACAAATGGAATTGGCTGACAGACTTTGTGTTACCCGTCAAGCGATTTCAAAATATGAGCAAGGAGAAAGCTTCCCGAATGTTTCTATCCTTGTTTTGATTGCAGAAGTGTTCCATATTACTTTGGACGAACTGATCGGTTCCGGAGATCCGACAAATGGTGAAGCAAATATTTTGAAAAGTGTTGCCATTGGAGAATCTACTCCCATAGCGGAAAATATTTGTGACGTGGTAAATCTTGCTCCACTTTTGAAACCGAGTGTTCTGGACAAGCTTTCTGCAAATCTTGCTGAAAAAGGAATTGATATTTCCAATATTGTTAAGCTTGCGGAATTTTTGAATAGTGAAAGCACGATCGAGCTTTTGAAAAATGCTGATTTTGATCAAGCGAGTGATGATTTGATTGAGCAACTGCTTCCTTGGATGGATATCGCCGCGCAGTTTACCGTATTTCAAAAGATCTTAGATGGTGAAATGGATATCCGATTGTTAAAACCGCTAGTTGCTCGCGGTGCAATTTATGCTTCGCTCATAGAATATGCGGTGGTTGAAGGTGCTTTGCCGGCATCGGCATTAGAGTTGCTACGCAGCGGTCTTGTAGAACGCTCGAATAAAAACAAATCGTCAGCATGGTGGTGAGTTTATGAAGCTTTCTATTTTAAGCCTTTCTCCCGATTACAAATATCGATATATCGATCATCACGTCATTGAGGATAGCGGTCTTTCTCGTATTCTTGATGCTGAAACTTGGTCATTCTTAAAAGCCATTTGCCCGACAGAGCAAATAATAGCGCGCCAAAAATTATTTCGTGCCTTGATGGAGCCCTCGTTCAGAGAAAGATTTTGTTCCTTTCATGGTGCCTTAACCGAGTATCTTCGCTCTGATAAGCTACTTGCAGAATCGGAAACGGTGTGTGAAGGTCTTTTCCTTTTCACAAAACATTATCAGTGCTTTCAAAAGCTGATTGAAACCATCAAAGCGTTCCCCACGACAGACAGCATTTTTATCGAAAGACTTTCCGCATATGCGAATCAAAAGCAACAGGCGTTTCGTGAATATGAACCATTGTTTTCCGAATATCAAAACTTATTGGATGCAATTTCGCATTCCAAGATTCATGTATCATCTGGACGTGCACATATTTGCAAAATGAAAAATGCCGCGCCTTCATCTTCTGTCATCGATGAAATCAAAGCTTGTAAACGCTCCTTCGGATATTCCGAAGATATTTCGTCACCGCAAACCATTCGTATGTCGCTCCCGATTTCGGAAACCTTGCATTTGCTTTATCCGTCCGAATTTTCCCGTCTGATTGAACTCAAAGAAACGCTTAACGGCATGCTGGATAGCGAAGTGTTCTCACTCAAAGAGGAATCTGATTTTTATCTTTCCATTTTGGATTTGGTCGAACGTGCCGCAGAATACGGAATCCCTTGTTCCTTTGCCACCATTTCTGATCGCAAACAATATCTTGCAAAAGATATTTACGATGTTTCGCTGCTTGCCAAACGTATACCGCATGGTCAATACGTATCCAATCATGTATTTTTTACGGAAAATGAACATTGTTTTTTCTTGCTCGGCGCAAACGGCGGTGGCAAAACAACATATCTGCGTGCGGTTGCTTCCAATTTGATTCTTTTTTTGAGTGGTTGTCCGATCTTCTGTGAATCAGCGGAAATTTTTCCGTTCGATATGATCTTTACGCATTTCCCCGCAGATGAACATTTTGACCGTGGCGGAAGACTATTTGATGAGGAATGCCGTGTCCGTGCCATGCTTGATAAGGGAACGGAAAACAGCTTTGTTTTTCTGAATGAAACCTTTACGGGTGCAGATGCAAGAAAAGGATTATCGCTCTCGCTTTCATTTATGAGAAGTTTTGCAGAGAAAAACACATTTTGCCTTTTTGTTACGCACTTTTATGAGGTCATGGAATTTGAATTTCCTGTTCTGTGTGCGGCGGTAAACACCAATTGCGAAAATCAGCGAACATTCAAAATTGAACGCGGTGTCCGAGAGAAGCGTTCCTATGCAGAGGATATTTTGAAAAAATACGGATTGGATCGGATTTCACTTGCTGAGAAAGGAAAAATAAATGATTAGCCTGATTTATCGAAATTCCACACCGAAAAAAGCGCCTCCGCTTTCCGCAGAGGCATTGGAGTCCTTGATGATTGATGATGCAATTTCTCTCGTTATCCTCGAAAAGGAAAAAAGAAATCATTTTTTGAAAATTCTTTCCGAACCATTGATCGACACAGAGGATATTTTGTATCGACAGGATATTTTACGGGATTTTTTGAGTCACCGATTTCTTTTAGCAAATTTATCTGACCTTTTTGGTGTATTTGTGTCTGTTGTATTGGAGTATAACAAAACAAGGCAAAACAATAAACTAACATATCGGAAAGCGGTAGGTTCTTTGATCGATTCAGGTGTATCAACGTTGCAATCCATTTCTGTACTGATACGAGAGTTGTTGCTTTTACTTCAAAAACTTAATGCAAGTATAGAGGGGCTTTCTCTTCACTCGGCAGGTCTTCTTGCGCTCCGCAACCGTTTGCACACAATTGCACAATCTGATGCTTTCCCGAAACTTCTTTCGATTGTCCAAAAATATGACAGATTAACAGCATTTCATTTACATGCAGATATTGCATTTGACTTGGATGAAAACGCAAAACTGACAGAAGTTCGGTTATTATCATCAGTAGAAGAAATGCCTGTTTCAAAACCGCAAAAAGAAGCAAAAAAAATGCGTCTTTTCAAAAAACATGATTCTGATGACAGAACGGAAACACAGGAGACTGTTATTCCGCTGAATTACAACTCCTTTACAACAGAAAAAATCGTTGGGCAGAGTATTTCAGATATTACGGATGCTATGATTGACGTTGCAAATCAAATCTTATCTGAGTTTATGGGAATCAAAGATGACTTATTATTTTATGAAACCGCTTGCCGTATTTTAGATAAACTGAAAGAATTAGAAACACCTTATGTTTTTCCGTTGTTTGGCAATGAAACAGAAATATTGGATTTGTACGATTTGTTTTTACTTTTACGCGGTTCAGATGAAACAAATGTGATTCCAAATGATTTTTTCCTTTCGCAAAATATAGGCGGTATGTTGATACGCGGTGATAACGGCAGCGGAAAAACGGTTTATCTCCGCTCTGTTACCACTGCTTATTTGTTTGCCCAAGCGGGGTTGCCTATTCTCGCAAGGAAAGCATCTATCGTTCCCATCTGTGCTTTGCACGTATTGATGGCATCGTCAGAAAACACATTGGATATACTCGGTAATGCCGGACGTTTTGAAGAGGAAGTTATAAAAATTGCAGAAATCGTGGATCACCCTATGAGCGGTGCGATGGTTATGCTCAATGAATTTTTTCAAACCACTTCCTATGCGGAAGGCGCACAAAGCCTTTATCATATCTTGCAATACTTATCTGCACAACGCATGCGTTGGATATGTGTTACACATCTGCTTGATCTCTTTGATTTGTATCGCAATGAAGTAAACGTAACAAAAATCGAAATTCAAAATCATAAAGCTAAAATATATACCTCCTGAAAAGCAGTAAGGGCGCGATATTAAACGCGCCCTTACTGCTTTTCATATTTTATTGAAAAATGATTTCATGTTCAATAATTTCTCTTGCTCGATCAGCGATGTTTCGCATCATCTGAACCCATTTTATTTGATCAGTAGCTTTGAAATGCCCGTCAATGTTTTCTGATTTTGCAAAATCTGCCATCAATGATTCGTACATTTCGTTGGCTTCTATATCAATTTGATAAAGATACTCGTTGAGTTCTCCCGATCCAAGTAAGAGAGAGTAGCGAAAGTGATGATGTGTTTTTAACCACGTTTCATGTTGAAATCCGAATCGACCAATCTCTTTTTGTTCAGGCAGTTCAAGGTTAGGAATAAATACACCGTTGACTTCACGATAGGTAATACCATGCTGTTCAAATAAGCTGTTGTTAGTTTCGTTTTTCATTGTAGTTTCTCCAATTCAATTTAGATTTGCTACAATTCATTCGCATCTTGACCAATTACAATATTTTTTGATAGAGAAAGTGTACCTGCTTTATCGCAGGTACACTTCCGCGGAGGTTCTTTTTTGTCTTAAGTAGCGATGCCTGCAAACTGGGACATGTAAAGGTTGTAGTAAACGCCTTTTTGGGAAAGAAGCTCTTCGTGATTGCCGAATTCACAGATTTTGCCGCCGTCAAGAACGATGATCTTATCGGCATCGCGAATGGTGGAAAGACGGTGGGCAATGATGAGTGTGGTTCTGCCTTTCATCAAATTGATCATCGCTTCTTGAATGCGCATTTCCGTGCGTGTATCGACGCTGGAGGTCGCTTCGTCAAGGATCAGGATCTTCGGATCGGCAAGCACGGCACGAGCAATGGAAAGAAGCTGACGCTGACCGTTACTGATGTTGCCGCCGGATTCCGCAAGCATCGTTTTGTAGCCGTTTGGCATACGGTTGATGAAGCGTTCCGCATTTGCCATCGCTGCCGCTTCACGGATCTCTTTGTCGGTGGCGTTGAGCTTGCCGTAGCGGATATTGGCACCGATCGTGTCGGTGAAGAGAACGGTATCCTGCAAAACGATCGCGATATTTTCACGAAGACTGTCTTTTGTGATGTGGCGGATATCCATGCCGTCAAGGAGGATCTCGCCCGAATCCACTTCATAAAAACGAGTGAGCAGATTGATGATCGTGGTCTTACCCGAACCCGTTTTACCTACGATGGCGATCTTCTGACCTTTTTCCACTTCCAGGCAGAAATCACGGAGAACGGGTTCCCCAGGCACATAAGAGAAATCTATATGACGGAAAGAAAGCTTTCCTTCTGCCATTTCGGGTGTAAGAGTGGTCTTGCCGTTGTCGATCTCAGAGGGTTCGTCCATGATCTCAAATACGCGTTCCGCACCGGAAACGGCATTGAGAATGGAGGTGAACTGGTTTGCGATCTCGTTGATCGGACGGGTAAACTGCTTGGACAGCTGGGTGAAAAGGATCACGGTCGTTACACTGAAGCGTCCGTTGATTGCGAAGATGACACCGAAGATGACGATGAGCAAGAAGCCAAGGTTATTAACGATGTTCATAAGCGGACCCATGACACCGCCGAAGATTTCGGCTTTGATGCCCGTTTTGCGAAGTGCGTTGCTCGTTTCACCGAATTCGCGCTTGATGATCTCCTCGCGGGAGAATGCCATGATCGTGCGATACCCCATGACGCTTTCTTCTACTTCGGCGTTCAGTTTGCCGAGCAGTTTTTGCTGCATGAGGAAGTAGCGGCGTACGCGCTTGGTGACGAACGAGGTGATGCAAATGGTGAGGGGGATCGTCACAACGCTGATAAGTGTCATTTCCCAGCTGTGATAAAGCATGATGCAAAGCGCACCGACGATCGTGATAAGGCTGGAGATCAGCGAGGTGACGGATTGAGAAATGGTATTGGAAACGTTTTCGATATCATTGGTCATGCGGCTCATGATATCGCCGTGGGGGTGGTTGTCGATATATTTGATGGGAAGCTTTACGATTCTCGCGAAAAGATCGTTTCGCATCGTGCGAACCGTCGTCTGCGAAAGCTTCGCGGAAAAGCGGCTCTGAATAAACGAAAAGAGCGAGGAGCAAGCGTAAAGACAGCCGAGCAAAACGAGGATCTTCGCCATGGAAGCGAAATCTATGACGGGTTTGCCGTCCACAATCTCCATTTTACCGCCTGCGGAGGTGACGGTGAGAAAATCGAGAGCCTTTTTTTGCAACGTGGGCGAGAGCAAGGAAACGCTCGCCGTTGCGATTACGCAAACGATCATGACGAGAAGAAGGATCTTGTTTTTACCTATGTAGGTGAGAAGTCTGCCCACGGTTTTCTTGAAATTCTTGGGCTTTTCCACGACCATGGGGCCGCGTCGTCTGCCGCCGGGCATATCGGGAGGGCCACCCATCGGCGCATTTTGGTCACGGTTTTTGTTCGGAGCGTTATTCAAGATCTTCACCTCGTTTCAATTGGGATTCATAAATATCACGGTAGACAGGGCTGTTTTCGAGAAGGTATTCGTGATTGCCTTCTGCCGCCACGGTGCCGCCGTCAAGGACGATGATGCGGTCTGCATTCATTACGGAAGCAACACGTTGCGCGATGGTGATGACGGTGAGATTGCCGAGCTTTTCGCGTAATGCTTTCTGGAGCTTGGCACTTGTCGTTAGGTCAAGCGCGGACATGCTGTCGTCAAAAAGAAGAACGTCAGGCTTTTTGAGAAGTGCGCGCGCGATGGAAAGACGCTGCTTCTGACCACCCGAAAGAGAAGCACCTTTTTCCGCGATCATGGTGTCGTAGCCATGCGCGAATTTACCGATGAATTCGGAGGCTTGTGCGATTTCAGCAGCTTCATGGAGTTCTTCGTCGGTGGCATTTTCATTACCCCAGCGCAGATTTTCTGCAACCGTGCCGGAGAAAAGCTCACTCTTTTGCAGAACGTAGGCGATCTTGCCGCGAAGATGATCAAGCTTGTAATCTTTCAGATTTACGCCGTCAAGTGTGATCTCGCCTGCCGTCACGTCGTAGTAACGGGGAATGAGCGCCACGAGAGAAGTCTTGCCTGAGCCCGTGGCACCGAGGATCGCAACGTTTTCACCCGATTTGATATCAAGATTGATGTCGTGAAGTACGGGGGTGCCGATGGCGTCGGGATAGCGGAATTCCACGTCACGGAAAACGATGTGTCCGCGCGCTTCTTCTTCACCTATGCCTTTGTATGTGCCGTCACGGATCACGGGAACGGTGTCCATGACCTCGTTGATGCGCTTGGCGGAAGCCTGTGCGCGGGAAATCGTCTGGAACATCATAGAGAACATCATAACAGATTGCAAGATCTGTGTGATATAAAGGATCACGGCGGAAACATTACCGACTTCAATGGTGCCGTTCGATACTTCAATGCCGCCAAGCCAGATCACGGCGATGACGGAAAGGTTCATGACGATCATCATGAAAGGCATCATAAACGACATGATGTTCTGCACGCGGATCGTCTTTTTATAGAGGCTTTCGTTTGCGGAACGGAAACGGCGGTTTTCGTGATCTTCTCTGACGTAGGCTTTGACCACGCGCGCACCCGTTACGTTTTCCTGAACGACGGCGTTGACGTTATCCAGTCTATCCTGCACCTGATCAAACATCGGGCGCACCTTGCGCATGATGAGATAAACGACGATGAGCTGAATGGGGAGAGAAATGGCGATGATGATGCCGAATTTCGCATTCTGGTTGATCGCCATGATGATGCCGCCCACGAACATGATGGGGGAACGGAAGAACATACGAAGCGCTTGCGCTACGAAGTTTTGCATCATGGTGACGTCGTTGGTCATACGGGTGACGAGAGAACCGACGGTGAATTTATCGGTCTGTTCGGGGGAGAGTGCCATGACGTGTGCAAACGCATCGCGTCTGAGATCATTGCCGAAGCTTTGGGAGGCAGCAGAAGCAAAGCCTGCCGCGCCAAGACCCGTGATACCGCCGAGAATGACGAGCACGATCATTTTGACACCGTTTTGCAGCACGACCTGCATGCCTTCGGAAAGCGTTGCGGCGCCAATACTGTCATTGACGATATTCGCCATGATGGTGGGCAGGGAAAGGTCCACCAAGACTTCCGCGATCATGAAGAGCGGGGAAAAGATGGCGATATACCAATAGGGTTTTAAGTATTTGAGCAGTTTTTTCATTCAGCAGATTGCCCATTCCTTTCTGTCTTTTTTTCCATGTGGATAAGGAGATTGTCGCGGACTTTTTTGAGGGACTTGCGAAGAAGTTCATCTTCCTCTGAAGAAAGTCCTTCAAACATCACGTTTTCCAAAGCTTTGAGATGATCGAAATGCTCGTAATCCAAAGCTCTGCCTTTCTCGGTCAGATAAACGTGTGTCTGACGCATATCTTTGCTGTCCTGTTCGCGGCGGACGAGCCCTTCGTCCTCCATTTTTTTGAGCGTGACACTGATGGTGGGGGCTTTCAGGTGAGAAACACGCACAAGCTCGACTTGGGTGGCGCCATCGTTGTGCGCGAGAAACATGAGGATCTGGCGATAGCCGTTCTTGTATCCCAGTCTGTCGCAGGTTTCGCGCATTTTATCGTGAAAAAGCTTGGATATCTCATTGATGAGCATACAAGCATTTTTCTCTTGCGGCTGTTTTCGCATAAATTCACTCCTTTTTAAAATAATTAGTTTTCTAACTAAATATAGTGTAAAAGAAAAAAACTGTTTTGTCAACAGTTTTTTTCATAAACAATATGTGGCTTACGGATTGCCAGTATAGACAACGATGGCGCCGAAATAGGCTCTCACGTAGCTGTGATGATTCGTTTGCGCGCCTGCGTTCAAAAATGAGTAATGGAACGTCGACGTTCCCGAAAACGGGAGTTTTCCGTCGGGATAATAGTTTTCTTTGCCATAGAGGCGGATTCCTTCGCTCGTCATACCATCGCAGGGAAGATCGAAATCTTCAGATGTCAGCGTGCCTGCGGCAAGACGAAACGTCCAGGTGTAGCTCTCTCCCTTTGGGAGTGTCCAAACCTCCTCTACCTCGGGACATTCCACAGAACCATCGCTTGTGGTGAATTTTCCCACAAGATCATTCTTTGCGTTGAACAGAAGCTCATGCAGATGCGCGTGGTCGCTTGCGTGGCAAGAGGTGGGCTGATATTGATGAATATCATATCCCGTATTGTTTTCCAGCGTCACGTCAACGGTGAAGTATTCATTACTTTTTAAGTAGAAATCCATACCAAGACTTTCACTTGCATAGCCGTGGAATGTCACGGTCATCGCAAGACCGTTTTGGTCGCGATCCGTGCGGGAGCTTGTTGCTTTTGCTTCATCGACGGGACTTTCAAAAACGGGAACGCTTAAGTCTTCGTTCGGTGTGTAGACAACAGGGAGTGAAAGTTCAGTATTTAGGGAATATTTATTTTCCGTGTCGCGTCCGTTATTTTCCGTTGCATAGACAAAGGAGATCGCGCCCGAAAATTCGCAAATGCCGTCAGTGTAGCTTTCGCCGCCGTAAAGCTTGATGCGAGAAGTAAAATCAAAATCGTCATAGGAATATTCCCCTGCCGCCAGCAGGAAGGACCAGGAGTAGCTTTCTCCTGCAGGGATCGTCCACGTTTCGATCATATCAGGGCAGGCGTGCTGCGTGTGATGCGGTGTCATAATTTTTCCCGCGCTATTTGCCAGTGCCACGTTCAGTTCATGGCGGTAGGCGTGTTCTGTGCCGTGGCAGTAGCAGGGAAGATTTTGGTGGATATCCGTAGCCGAGGCATTCGTCACGGTGACGTCGACCGCAAAATATTCATGGCTTTTCACGTAAAAATCCATGCCGAGGCTTTCGCTCGCGTAGCCGTGGAGCGTGATCTCCATTTTCGTTCCGTCCTCATTTTCCCGATAGACGGTCTTTGCGGTAACGATTTCATCAGAGGGGCTTTCAAAGACGGTATGAATGGGTTCCTCGCTTTTTTGGAGTAACTCTATTTTTAAGATGTTTTGCGGAATCGCAGGAGATACCTCCATAATCAATCCGTCAAATGTAACGGCGATCACATCACCGACGGAGAAATCGGAAATGGTGATCTCTTTTCCGTCTTTGATCAAAAGCACGTTGGGGTTAAGAGAAATATGGTATGCACCTTGAAATTTATCGGTTCCATTTCCGTCCGCAATAAAGTAATTTTCAGATATCGTGCGGATTACCGCAAAAAAGGTGATCGCTTCGGTATCTTCCTCTTTTGAAGAAGAACTCGTCGTCGTTTCTTCTTTTTGAGAAGAAGCCGTCGTGTTGCTCGTGATTGGCAATGTGGCGGCGGTTGTTGTGTGAGCGGAAAGCTCAGGGGCGGTTGCTCTCCCAAGCAAAAATGAGCCCACCACGGTAGTGAGAAAAGCAATCACCAAAACAAGGATCAGTATGGATTTTTTCATGGCAGTCCCTCCTTTTTATGGGTTTGTCGTATCAATCCGATCCAGCGGAACGATTTCGATACGAATGATTTCAGGGTTATTCATGGGATCTCCGCGATAGGTCACGCGGATATGGTTTCCCACATGGAATGTGGAAAAATCAATGATGTGATGATCCTTGACGAGATGGATCCCGTCGTCGATCGTTAAGGTGAAGATCTCGTTTAAGAGATCCGCCGTAACACCGCAAACGGTTAAAATTTTATGATCAGCGGCATCGATCCGCGCACCAAATTCCTTGGTCGGCTGGGAAATGGTGTCCTCTAAAAGCTCGATCTTCGTTGTCCCTTCCACAAGAGCGGGATAAAGCGCAATGAGCGCGCCATCGTAGGTCACGCGGATATGGTCACCGACTTGCAGATCGGTAAGGGCGATGGCTGTCCCGTTCCAGGAGATGTCATCGCAGATGTTGATGTTATAGTGTTGAAGATTTCCGCTCTCATCTTTCGTTTGGATATGGATAATCTTCGGTGAGATGCGCTCGATGAGTGCATCTTCGATCACGCGATTTTTCCAAGGATTATTTATACATGAAGCTAGCATCACCGATGCTGCAAAAAAGAGCAAAATCAAAAGGCTGACGGTTTTTTTCATAAAATCTCCCGAGGTGTAAATTTTTGTTTTCATTTATATAGTCGGAAAAAACAGCAAAATGTCTCACTTTTTTTGAAAATATTTCAAAAAAATTTTTTGCTGAAAAAAGACGCTCGAAAATCGAACGTCTTTTTCTGTGAATCTCATACGGTTTTGTCGTCCTCTGTGAGGGCTTTGAGGCTGGTTGCCAAGCCTGCAAGACTTTGGATCTCGCTGGGAATAATGATCTTGGTTGCTTTTCCGTCTGCCGCTTTTTCGAAAGCTTCGAGACTCTTGATCGCAATGACTTTCTCATTGGGAGCAGCTTCGTTGAGAAGCTTCAAGCCTTCTGCGGTTGCTTCCTGCACCTTGAGGATCGCTTCTGCTTCACCTTCTGCCTGGCGGATACGAGCTTCTCTGTCTGCTTCCGCAAGAAGGATCTGACGCTGCTTCTGCGCTTCCGCATCGAGGATCATCGCCTGCTTTTTACCTTCGGCAACGAGAATGGTGGAGTTCTTTTCACCTTCCGCACGGAGGATAAGTTCACGGCGTTCACGTTCTGCTTTCATTTGTTTTTCCATTGCGTCCTGAATTTCACGCGGAGGAATGATGTTCTTGAGTTCTACGCGGTTAACTTTGATGCCCCAGGGGTCGGTTGCTTCGTCGAGGATCGCGCGCATTTTGGTGTTGATGATATCACGGGAAGTGAGTGTGCTGTCAAGCTCAAGCTCACCGATGATGTTACGGAGGGTGGTGGCGGTGAGGTTTTCGATCGCTGCGATGGGGTTTTCCACACCGTAGGTGAAAAGCTTGCAGTCTGTGATCTGATAGAAAACGACGGTGTCGATCTGCATTTTTACGTTATCTTTGGTGATAACAGCCTGCGGCTGGAAGTCTGCTACTTGCTCCATGAGGGAAATTCTTTTCGACACTTTTTCAATGAAGGGAATCTTGACGTGAAGACCTGTGTGCCATGTTGCGTGGTAAGCACCGAGGCGTTCCACAACGTAAGCGCGTGCCTGCGGCACGATATTGACATTGGCGATGATAACGCCGATAACGAGAAGAACGAGTGCGCCGATAATGATATATTGCATAGGGGTACCTCTCTTTCAAGAAATAATTTGATTTTTGCTGTGATATTACTTTTTACAGATCAGCTTCACGCCCTCGATGGCAATGACGCTCAGCACTTCATCTTTTTCATATGTGGCGTCTTTGTCATGCGCACGGGCTGTCCAAACCTGACCTTTCACCTTGACCTGACCGCTTCCCGCAAGGTTGTCGATCGGTTCGATCACGACGGCTCTTTCGCCGATGACCGCGTCTGCGTTGGTCGCGATGGGTTTGACGCCGAATATGTTCTTAAAGATCGGCTTCATGAAAATGATGAGAAGCAGGGAAACGGCGATGAACACCACGAGCTGAATCCAAAGATCGACGGAACAAAACGCAAGGATCATGGAAATGAGCGCTGCGGGAATGAACCAGACGGAAACGAGCGTGAAGGTCGATGCTTCCACCACCACCGATAAAATGACGACTGCGAGCCAAATGAACGGCATATAAGAATCCATATTCGAGTCCTCCTTTCAATATGTTACTATTATTATAGCATATACAAGGGTTTTTGTAAATGGCAAACTGCATTAAATATTACTGCGCAATAAGAAATTGCTTTAGAGGACATATCACACGAAAAAATTTGTTTTTTTACCGAATTATTTACATCTTTTCGTTGAAATCTTTGGAAATATTGGTATAATAATAAATATATCTATATTTTTACACACAAAATGAAAGGAAATCTCATGGCATTTGAACGAAAAGAAATCGCAAAAGGCATTTTTTTGAATACCATAGAAGAACATAAATTCAAATCGGGCGTGATCTCTATGCGCTTTATCCTGCCGCTTTCTGCCAAAACGGCGGCGGAAAATTCGCTGATCTTTCCCGTTTTGCGCCGTGGCTGTGTGGGACTGCCCGATATCGGAAGTATCCGCCGCGAAGAAGAATCACTTTACGAAACGGAGTTCGCCGATAGCGTCTTCAAGCGCGGCGATAGTCAAGTGTTGGAGTTCCGTATGCGTGTGCTGAACAACAAATACGCGCTGGACGGTATGGATATCGAAGCGGGAGCGACGGATCTGATGCTCGCACAGCTTTTTACTCCCGTTTTGGAAAACGGTGCTTTCTGCCTTGACTATGTGGAAAGCGAAAAGGAAAAACTTATCGACGATATCCTCTCCCGTATCAACGATAAATATCGCTATGCGCGTCAGCGTGTGGTGGAGGAAATGTTTGATTACGAAGGTGATGTATACGGCATCTCTGAGCTTGGCACGGAGGAAAGTGTTTCCGCAGTCACGCCCGAAGGTCTTTATGAAGTGTATACAGTCATGCTGAAAACGGCAAGAATTGAAATTTTTGCTGTTGGCGAATTTGATTTTTCTGCATTGGAAGCACGCCTTCGCGCACGTTTTTTGGGGATCGAACGCGAAACACCGTGTGAGATCGCAACAGTCACACTGAAAATGCGTGATGAAGTAAAACGCGTTTGCGAAAAACAGAACGTCACACAAGGAAAACTGATGATGGGATTTGTTTCTCCCGTGACTGTGCGCGATGAAAACTATCACGTGATGCAGGTGCTTAACATGATCTTTGGCGGCGGCGCGACGAGCAAGCTTTTTTGTCATGTGCGCGAGAAGAAGAGCCTTTGCTATTATTGCGGCTCTTCTGAAAACGGACAGAAAGGCTACCTGCTCGTGAGCGCAGGTATCGAAGCCGCAAACGAAAAGAAAACAGCGGACGAGATTCTCGTTCAGCTTGATGAAATGCGCAAGGGTAATATTTCCGACGGTGAGCTTCTTGATGCCAAGCTTGCGCTTCTCGATTCCGTTAACCGCATTGCAGATAGTGTCGGCGCGCTTGTGAACTGGCATTTTTCGGGCATCATGAACGGCAGAGTTCTCAGCCCCGAAGAAAAACGAGCGCAGATTCGCGCTGTGACGAAAGAGGAAATCGCAAAGATGGCAAGCGACATTCACTTGCACACCTATTATTTCCTTTCGGGAAAGGAGAACGCATGAACGAAACGAAGATCATCACAAAAACGAACGATTTCGGCGAACGATACGACTATGTGCGCCACAAGAGCGGACTTGAAATTTATGTGATCCCGAAAGATTTTGCCACGAATTACGCTGTTTTTGCCACCAAATACGGCTCGATGGATAATTGCTTTAAGCTTGTGGGCGAAGCCGATTTCCGCGAAGTCCCCGATGGCATTGCTCACTATCTTGAGCATAAAATGTTTGAAAACGAAGACGGTGTGGATACGTTTGCGCGTTTTGCCAAATATGGCGCGGACGCCAATGCCTATACGACGCAGACGATGACGGCATATCTTTTTTCCTGTACGGAGCATTTGGAAAAAAATCTGGAGATCCTTCTTGATTACGTTTCCAAACCTTATTTCACACCCGAAAACGTGGAAAAGGAACGCGGCATCATCGAGCAGGAGATCCGCACTTATGACGACGATCCCGCGTCTGCGGTCTACTACCGCCTGCTTGCCGCGCTTTATGAAAAAAATCAGATCCGCATCGACGAAGCAGGCACAGCAGAGTCTATCGCGAAGATCACACCTGAGCTTCTCTATGATTGCTACAACACATTTTATTCTCCTGCCAATATGACGCTTTGCGTTTCGGGCAGAGTGTCGATGGAAGATGTGCTTTCGATCGTCAGTCGTGTGCTTCCCGAAAAGGAAAGCCCCGTCATTGAACGGCATTATTACGAAGAAAAGCCCGAAGTTTTCCAAAAGAGAACGGAAGCTTCCTATGAAGTGGCAAAGCCGCTCTTTTTGATCGGCGTGAAGGATATCGATATTCCTTCCGACAGTATGGCACGTATGAAGAAAAAGATCGCTATGGGTATTCTCGTGGAAATGCTTTTCGGTTCCACATCGCCTTTTGCCATTGACGTTTACGAAAGCGGACTTGCCAACGATTTTGCGGCAAGCTTTTTGCACGATGAAAAACGTTCGCTGATCTTGCTTGAAGGGGAAGCGGACGAACCCGAAGCGGTTTATGATAAATTTGTTTCCTATATTCAGGAGAAAAAAGAAACGGGACTTTGCGAAGAAGATTTCCGGCGCATCAAGCGTGCGTATTATGCTTCTTTTGTAAAAATGTTTGATTCCACACGTCTTGCCGGCGATTTCACGCACATGGTTCACGACGGCATGGAGCCTTTTGCTTACGGCGACGTGATCCGTGACGTGACACTTGCCGATACCGAGGCACTTTTGCCGAAGCTTTTCCGAGAAGAAGCTTTTGCCATGAGTGTCGTGAATCCGATCGACGAAAATTAAGGAGGATTTATGAGATCATCTGCTATTTCATTCCCCGGACTCGGCATTGAGGAATTTACCATCAATGCCACCGCATTTTCTTTTCACATCGGCAATCTGCCGATCACCGTCATGTGGTACGGTATTATCATCTGCATCGGTATCTTTGCAGGATTTGGCTATTTTGCTTATCGCGGCAGAAAAGCCGGACTTTCCACGGACGATATTTTCGATACGACGCTTGTGACAGTTTTCACGGCGATCGTGGGTGCGCGTCTTTATTACGTGATCTTTTATGGCGGCTATCTGGAAACGGGTGGCACATTCTGGCAAAATCTCGGCGGTACGCTATATAATATTGTTGCCGTTTGGAATGGCGGTCTTGCCATCTATGGCGGTATCATCGGCGGTTTTATCGCCCTTTACGTGGTTTCCAAATGGAAAAAGGTCAGCGTTTTCAGCTTGTCGGATATGGTAACCCCCGGCGTCATGCTCGGTCAGCTCATCGGCAGATGGGGCAACTTCTGCAACGGTGAAGCATATGGTTCACAGACCACGCTTCCTTGGCGCATGGGACTTCGCAATATCAGCACAGGTTATCAGACGATCTACGTCCACCCCACGTTTTTCTATGAATCTCTTTGGAATCTGATCGGATTTATTTTGATCAATATCTTCTATAAAAAGAAAAAATATCAGGGCGAGATCACCGTTTGGTATTTTGCATGGTACGGTCTTGGCAGAGCGTTTATTGAATTGCTTCGCACAGACTCGTTGATGATCGGACCTTTCCGTGTTTCCTCTTTGCTTTCGTTCCTTCTTGTTTTGGTTCTTGTGCCGCTTGGTATTTTCCTGCGCACAAAAGCACAGAAAGCGGAAGCTATGGGTATTTCTCCCGTCGGAACACATTACACGATTTCTGAACTTCTCAAAAAGCAGGAACCAATGGCGGAAGCGTCTGTTTCTTCCACAGAAGAGGTAAGTGAATCCCGGGAATCTGCGACGCCCGAAGCACTCGAGAACAACGGAGAAGACACCAAAGAGCTTTAATTTTCAGACATTATCTTGAGGAGAATTTTTATGGCAAACATCATTGACGGCAAGAAAATTTCCGCCGAGATCCGCGCGGAGATTGCGGAAGAAGTAAAAGAAATGAAGGCGGCAGGCATTTGCCCCGGCCTTGCGGTGATCATCGTGGGAGAAAATCCTGCGTCGAAGGTTTACGTCCGCAACAAAGGGCGTGCATGCGCTGAGGTCGGCATCTATTCCGAGATCATCGAAATGCCCGAAGAAACCTCGGAAGAAGCGCTCCTTGGCAAGATCGCTGAGCTTAATGTGCGCGATGAGATCCACGGCATTCTCGTTCAGCTTCCTTTGCCGAAGCACATTGATGAAAAAGCGGTGATCGCGGCGATCTCGCCTAATAAAGACGTGGACGCTTTCAGCGAGGGTAATGTCGGCAAGATCATGATCGGCAATCATCATTTTCTCCCTTGCACACCTGCAGGCGTGATGGCACTTCTTCATCGAAGCGGCATTGAAATTGAGGGCAAACATGCGGTTGTCATCGGCAGAAGCAACATCGTCGGTAAACCGCAAGCAATGCTTCTTCTTCATGAAAACGCTACCGTTACCGTCTGCCATTCCAAAACGAAGAATCTCGCACAGATCTGCAAAATGGCGGATATTCTCGTCGTTGCCATTGGCAAAGCGGACTTTGTGACTGCCGATATGGTGAAAGAGGGTGCCGTTGTCATTGACGTTGGTATGAATCGCAAAGCGGACGGCAAACTGACGGGTGACGTGGATTTTGAGAGCGTTTCGAAGGTCGCAGGCTACATCACCCCCGTTCCCGGCGGCGTTGGCCCGATGACCATCACGATGCTCCTCAAAAACACCGTGACCGCGGCTCGCTCCTACTTTCTTCTTTGGGAAAAGAAGAAAGTAGGCAAAGAAGAAACCGTTCGTGGTTCTCTTTCTTCGTTTTGCTAAAGAGAGAAGTAGGCAAAGAAGAAACCGTTCGTGGTTCTCTTTCTTCGTTTTGCTAAAGAGA
>CAYXQF010000020.1:20959-27197 GCA_964466625.1 uncultured Lachnospiraceae bacterium
GAAGCAGGCAAGGAAAAAACGTATCGTTAAGTGTCATAGATAGGGATTCCCAAGGGACGATGTCCCTTGGGTGGGGTGCGGGGCAAAGCCCTGCATAAACAAAAAAGGTTCATCGTCAGATGAACCTTTTTCTTTTTTAGTAATTTTCTGCTTTGATTTCAAAATAGCTTTTTGGGTGAGAACAAACGGGGCAAAGCTCGGGCGCTTTTTTGCCGATGAGGATATGTCCGCAGTTGCCGCATTTCCAGATGGTGTCGCCCTCACGGGAGAAAACGAGTCCGCCTTCCACGTTTGCGATGAGTTTTTGATATCTTGCTTCATGCTCGCGCTCGATTGCCGCCACCATCTCAAATTGAGCGGCAATGCGGTCAAAGCCTTCTTCTTTGGCTTCCTTGGCGAATTTCGCGTACATATCTGTCCATTCGAAATGCTCGCCGTTTGCCGCGTCTTTGAGGTTTGCTAAGGTGTTCGGGACCTCACCGCCGTGGAGATGCTTAAACCAGATCTCGGCGTGTTCTTTTTCGTTTTCCGCCGTTTCGTCAAAAAGATCTCCGATCTGCATATATCCTTCCTTGCGCGCTACAGCGGCATAGGTGGAATATTTTGTTCTCGCTTGTGTTTCACCGGCAAATGCCGCCATGAGGTTGGCTTCGGTTCTTGTTCCTTTGAGTTCCATTTTTTGCTCCTTATATTGAATTCACGGCGTTTTTTTGTGAAAATGCGCCGTTATGTAGGGAGCTTTCGTGAAGCTTAAAGCAAGCTTTTCACGCGAACGGAAACGGTGGATTTCTGAGGCGTATCACTTGTCATGGCAAGGGTGAATTTTTGTTTGTTCTGGGGGTATGCACCGCGCATATCCGGACCGTAAGAATGCTTGAAGAAACCGCCGGAGATTTCAAAATAGCGGTTGCCTGCGATCAAGTATTTTGCGGAGCCTTCGCGCAGGAACGCATAGTCACCGGGCTGTGTTGTCATGCAGATGCTGTCTGTGAGAAGCTTTTTGCCCGCTTCCATGACAAATTCCAGTCTTGTAGGAATACGTTCGCAGCCAAACGTTTCAACATCAAAGGTCGCACCGTCATCATGGATATGAATGGTGATCTCGGTACGGAATTTTTGGATATTGATAGTGTCCCGTTTGGAGTGGTCCATTTTACGCCAGTTCGAGGTTTCGGGCTTTTCTTTGAGCTGAGAACGGTATCCTGCAAGCTCTTCGGAGATGAGTTTATAACCGTCTTCGGTGGGAATGATCTCTTTTGCGCGGAACTGGGAGTGCGGATCTCCGAAGAAGGAGCCGGCATAGCGTACCTGCAAAAGGGAAGAACCGACGTTCATCTGGAAAAAGACGGGGTGACGGGAGCAGAGCGCGGTCATCGTCATATTGAGATCGGGCTTATAAATTCTTGCAAGACGGCTGCTGGGCAGGAAAATGGAGCGATCTCTGGGAGGCTCTTTGGTTTCGATATCTGCGGATTGCTCGCCGTATTCGGGGTGAAGGAGCGCAAACAGACCCATGATACAATCTGCGTAAGGGGAGGGATAGCGCTCGGAGATCTGATCTGCCATATATGCAAATACGGGATCTTTATCCATATAAGCCAAGATCGCATACGGCATAAAGTATTTTGCAATATCGTATTGTCCGCCATTATCCCAACGGGTAGAGCTGAGGGTGTTTACGGTCCAGTCAGGCTCCAGATAATTCAGCATGAGCTTCAAGTTGCGGCGGGCATGCTCAAAATAGGAAGGATCAAGGAAAAGACCAAGCAAGATAAACGCACGGTCACAGATGTAATTATAAGAACCTGTGGAGCGCTCTGTCCATTCGCCGCATTCATCGCAATCAATGCCTTCCATCACGAAACGATTGATGTGATCAAGGTATTTCTCATCCCCAGTGAGATGATGGTGCATGGCAAGCGCAGAGCTGATTACCCAGCGGTGATTCGGGGTGTGGAATCCGAGGTTGACCATAGCTTCCCCTGTGCGGCGCACGAGTTCAAGCCCTTTTACATAAAGCTCGTCCTCAAGAGGGGTATGCTGCGAAAGCTTCTGCATCACGAGCAAGGGCGGATCGAGTGCGAGGCAGTTAAAGCCTGTCTGCGAGGGATCGTGGAAGTTTGTCACAATCAGGTCAGAAGAGCCATCTTCGTGCAACCAGTCTGCATAGTAATCAAGACAATCAGCGGCATATTTCAGAAGCTGTGGGTCTTGATAGT
This sequence comes from uncultured Lachnospiraceae bacterium, assembly GCA_964466625.1. Classification (GTDB taxonomy): domain Bacteria; phylum Bacillota; class Clostridia; order Oscillospirales; family CAG-272; genus QALR01. The sequence continues at coordinate 23,179 of CAYXQF010000020.1, forward strand.
GTTCGTGGCCGTCCGTGTAATACGCCAAAACGAAACTGGTATAAAGGCCGAGAATAGGACTTTCTTCAACCAATCCGTTCCAGAAGAAAAGGGATTCGAGATGTCTTTTCTCGGGATCCATGCGAATGTTGTACGCCTCAATGAGCGAATTAACGTTGGCGATCATTGATTTTCTAGCGTTAAAAATGTGGTTTTTCATATTGAAACACTCCCAAATGTTCAATTTTTTTCCATTTTACCACATTGACTTGCATTCGTCAATGAAAAAGCGATAAAAAAATTTGTGGTTTTTTGCCGAAAAAATGAATTCCATGCGAAAATTGGTTGTTGGTTTTGCGAAAAAGGTAGTTTTTGTCGGAAAAGCATGGGGAATTTTCTTTTCCCCATGCCGTTCACATCGTCACCGTACCGCTCTCATCTTCTTGTCTTTCGGTGTTTCCACCACCAAGTCCGAAGCTGATCGTAATAGCATTATTCACTTTTTGCATAAGTACGTCATCAATATGTCCCATTTTCTCACGCAGGCGTGTTTTGTCGATGGTACGGATCTGCTCCAGAAGGATCACGGAATCCTTGACGAGTCCGAAGCGTTCCGCATAAACATCGATATGGGTTGGGAGCTTGGTTTTGCCGAGCTGGCTTGTGATGGCAGCAGCGATCACGGTGGGGCTGTATTTATTGCCGACGTCATTTTGCACAATGAGCACGGGGCGAAGTCCGCCTTGCTCACTGCCGACGACGGGACTGAGATCTGCGTAATAAATATCTCCGCGTTTGATGGTCAAGTTGCTCACTCTTTCTTTTTATGGATTCGGAAGGCTTTTGCGCTTTCCGATTTTATTTTTTCCAGATTTTCATGTGTTTTAATCAAAGAAAGCACAAAACAGCTTGTCAAAATATGACAAAAATCGCACTCAGTATGCCTTCCCATTTTATTTTATGGCAGAGCGCCTCCTTTTGACACCTTGACAAGAAACCATAAAATTCGCTTTTTTCCAACTTTTTGCACGGATAATTTTAGGTGATTTAAACAAAATAGAAACAAAGCCTTTGGTGATTCCATGAGTAAATGTTAGAAAAATTGACAAAAAATGAAAAACTATTGATTTTTTTCGACGCACATGGTATAATAAAGTGAAAAGATATAAAGGGTTTCTATGCTATCTTTCTTTTAGAGTGTTCCGTTCTTTTATCGAAGAATTTACTATATATTGCATTATGAAAAAAATTTTGGTTACAGGCTTTGAGCCGTTCGGCGCGGACAGCGTGAATCCGTCCGGGGAAGCGGTCTTGAAGCTGACAGATAAAAATGAGTATACGCTTTTCAAAATGATCTTACCCGTCACTTGGGACGGTGCCTTTGACACGCTTTCCAAGGCTTGGGACGAGATTCAGCCTGACGGTGTTCTGATGGTCGGTCTTGCAGGCGGTTCTGACCGCATTCGCATTGAGCGAGTCGGTATCAACCTTTGCGGTGCGACAAAAGATAACCTCGGTCTTTACCCCAACGGCACATCCGATATTCCTGCCGAAAGAGCAGTTTCGGAAAGCGGAGAAAATGCGTATTTTTCAACATACAACGTGAAAGCGATCCTTCAGGCGTTGAAGGAACGCGAGATTCCTGCCGCTTACTCTTATTCAGCAGGAACTTACATTTGCAACAACATTCTTTACTCGTCGCTCGAAAAAATGATAAAAGAAAAAAAGGATATGAAAATCGGCTTTATTCACGTCCCCTGTGCTCACGGTCAACGTGAAAACACACCCTCTTTGCCGATGGAAACAATTGTAGCAGCATTGGAACTTACGTTATCCCATATGTTTTAGGAGGAATGGATAATGAAGTGTTTTAGAAAAATTGTGGCTGCGGCTTTGATGCTTTCTCTCGTATTTTGTTTGTGCGCTTGCACACCGCCGAAGAAAGTAATTGATGAAGTTTATAGCTATTTGAATGATAAATACCCCAATTCCGAATTTGTGATGGGAACGGTGGAACAAGACACTGTGACCAGCGGCAAATATATCATCTCCGTTTACTGCAAAACAACGGATATCGACTTTAATATCTATGCTTCTACGCTGATCGTTACTGACGGCTATGGTGCTAAATATGCCAATGATGTGATTTTCGATCAGGTAAAGGAAATCTTTGGTGAGAATTATGAGGCTTCTCGTATCGCGGACTTCCAGTGGGTTGATATTTACGAAGAAGGATTTTCCGGTTACCGCTTCCGTGAGATGAGCAGTACGGAGAATTATAATGTTCGCGATGTTGAGAGCGTATACCGCATTAAATTGACGGAAGTAACAACTGCCGGTGAAGCAGTTTCGGCTATGCAGAATATTTTGCTCACACTATCTGAGAAAGGTGCAGATTTTGAGGAAGTTACGTTTGAATTCGTTTTGGATGGCGATGTGATCCTCTTTACCACCAATACCTATTCTCTTGCAACTACGGATACCGTTGCTTTGGAAGAGCGAATCCTTTCTGCAGAAGCGGAATCTAAAGAAACCACAATGCTTTTTACACAGCATGAGGAACCCAAAATCGTGGCGTTCTTTGTCGAAACCGAGGGCGTAACGGAAGACACCGTCCTTGAAGAAACAACTGATGTAAAATAAAATAACAAATCAAAAGGCTGTCGCGAGCGACAGCCTTTTCTTTTTGAACGTTTTGAGAATAGGGGAAGAGAACCACGAATGGTTTCTTCTTTCCCTATTTCTTCTTTTTGCGAAATAGAGGCGGAGAACCACGAACGGTTTCTTCTTTGCATACTTTCTTCTTTTCCTAAAGAAGAAAGTATGGTCCCAAAGAAGAAAGTAGGTTAAAAGAGGAAATATTTCTTGCGGAGTTTTTCCATTCTGGGCGAGATCTGCTTGAGGAGCGCGCCTGCGTCTTCGTCGCCGCAAGCGTATTCTTTCATCAGTCTGCCTTCTTCGAAGCAAACTTCATCATGGATCGGGAAGTAATTTTCATATAGGAACCAGCAGTATTTCATCATACGCAAGGTGCCGAGCACTTCTACGTGATCTTTGATGTCCTGAATAGCTACGTTGTAAAGCTCTTTGACGGCGCCTACGATCTCATCGCGAGTGTTGCTGTGCGCAAGCACCATGGAGCGTGCGGAGTGCCAGTCATTGTTGTAAGCAGTGGAGCCGTGGGTATCGGTATTGCCAACGATCGGTATTTTTTTGCCGCGTGCGCAGTAGTCGTGATATTTCTGCACCTGGAAGCCGTTCTGCTGGAAATATGTAAGTCCACCGAAAACTTCGAATGCGTCAAAGGGTTGGGTTTCAAACATATAATCTGTGAAATCCTCGGGAACTTGATATACGTCGCTGATCCAGTAGGGGTGCGCAAAAATGCCAAGACCATTTGCTTTTTTGATGTGATTGCAGATCCATACGCAGGAAGCATAAGGGAATTTTTCTACGTTTTCAGGAATGTCAAGCGTTTCTGCAAGCGCTTTGACCTCTGCACGGTATTCTTCTTCCGTCATCACGTCGGGACATTCACCGTTCATGGAGCGCCACTTGGGATCCGCGCCGCGATTGATGTACTGCAAGGAGCAATCAAGAAGACCGTTGACACTGTAGTCACCTGCGAAGTTCACGATGTGAATATCGTTGCCGGGGAGATGGATCTCTTCACCGGGGTAGAGCTTCATATCAAGATCGAGATCCGCGTAGAAATTTCTCGTTTCCAAAGAAGGATAATATTTTCTGTGGTCGGTGATCGCCATGAAGTCATAGCCTGCTTTACGATAATTTGCCGCTACGATGAAGGGGTGCTCTTTGCCGTCAGAACGAGTGGAGTGCATATGCATATCGCCCATATACGGATATCTGCCGATCAGGTCATCTTCGACTGCGTAAACAGAAAGCTGAACGATGCGCTTGTCTTCCAAGATGATGCGGATATAATGCTCACTTTCTTTTTCAAAGATGTGCTTGATGTGGAAACAGCCGTCTTCCGCAGGCTTCAATACATAAGAAGCATAATTTTTACGGTTTGGATA
>CAYXQF010000021.1:0-14682 GCA_964466625.1 uncultured Lachnospiraceae bacterium
TGGTACGCGCCTGATCGGCGATCGCACGGGTGATCGCCTGACGGATCCACCACGTTGCGTAAGTCGAGAATTTATAACCCTTGGTATAGTCGAATTTCGAAACGGCTTTCATCAGACCAAGGTTACCTTCCTGGATAAGATCAAGGAAGAAAAGACCTTTGCCGACGTAGCGTTTTGCAATGCTGACAACAAGACGGAGGTTTGCTTCCACAAGTTCTTTTTTTGCAGCCTCATCGCCCTCGGACATGCGGCGGGCAAGTTCAGCTTCTCTATCCGCATCAAGAAGCGGCACGCGGCCGATCTCTTTGAGGTAAAGCTTTACAGGGTCGTCGATAACAAGGCCTTCCTGCGCAAGCAAGCGTTCCATGTTTTCAGGACGGTCAAATTCATCGAGTCCGTTTTCGATCTCTTCTTCCGCGCTGCTCATGAAATCGTCATCATCAAAGCAAGCGTTGGCATCGATGCCGAGAGAATCCAAAGCCTCATAGAGTTTGTCCATCTGATCGACATCGTAGTCAGCATCGTTGATCGCCGCCAAAATTTCTTTGTTGGTCAGCGAGCCCTTTGCTTTCGCTTTGTCGATCAGCTCCTGAATGTCGACTTTCTCGTGTTTTGCGTCCGTTTCCGCCTTATCGAGCGTTTCCTTTTCGGCGGCTTTCGCCTTTGCGCTCTCGGCGTTTTTTTTAGACTTCTGTTCCAAATCCATTATGTTTCTCCTCCATGTATTGTCATTTCTTCTTTTTGCTGAGTAAATTTTTTATATCTTCCAAATCGTCCGCGGCGGCAGGCTCTTCTTTTTCGCCCTTGAGGATTCGGACGTGATCCGAAAGCACCTCGACGCCGTTGCGGGAAAGCTTGGTTCGCTCCACTTGCATTTTCGTGATACGGGAGATCTCATCGGGTGTGAACCGCTCGGCAAGCAAGCTGATGTTCAAAGCACCCTCTTTCATCGCCTCGAAAACGTGACGGTTAAATTCCGTCAGAAAATCCTCCGTCGTCAAAGCAAGATCATCGAGATCTTTCATAAATTCGGGGCGTAAGAGCAAGATCCCCAAAATAGCCTCTTCCGCACGCGCCGCCTTTGCGTTTTTCACGAAGTCGCGGTTGACACGGTCGCCATAACCGAGTGTATCGGAAACGATCTTCCGCTTCATCTCGGTATTCTCGTCCTTTTGTTTGCGGCGCATCATGCGCTCCACATCGCGCTTCATGCTTTTCGGATCCACGGAAAGCTTTTCGGCAAAGCGAGTTATGTAGATTTCCCGCTCCACCTCCGAATAGAGCCCACAAACGATCTCGCAAAGCTCCTCGGAAGCCTTCAGTTTTTCTTCGGGAATCAGGATGTTGTGCCGTTTCAGCACGTTATCGCAAAGATATTCCATTTTCCCTTGGCTCCCCTCGATGAGCGTTTTGAAACGGGAAGCACCGAATTTTTTGATATATTCATCAGGGTCTTTCGCACCTTCCAGCCGAAGCATCTTCACTTCCAGTCCCGCATCCGTGAGGATCGGGATCGCACGCTTGGACGCATTCACGCCCGCTTCGTCGCTGTCATACGAAAGAATGACTTTTTTCGTATATTTCGCCATAATTCGCGCCTGATCGGAGGTCAAAGCCGTTCCGAGTGTCGCGACGGCGTTAGGAAAGCCTGCCATATGGACGGCAATCACGTCCATATATCCTTCGCAAAGAATCAGCGTTTCCGCGCAAGCGCTTCTGGCAAAATTCAAAGCGAAAAGATTGCGGCTTTTCTTGAAAACGGGGGTATCGGAGCTGTTGAGATACTTCGGTTTCACATCCCCGATGGCTCGTCCGCCGAATCCCACCACGTTTGAAAAATTATCAATGATCGGGAAGATGATCCTCCCTCGGAAATAGTCAAAATATTTACCTGTTTTTTCGCTTTTTCCACAAAGAAAAGCTTCTTTCAGTTCCTCATCGGCATAACCCTTTGCATGCAGATGGTCGCGAAGCGCGTGAAAACTGTCCGGCGCATAACCAAGACCGAAATGCTTGATCGCTGCCGCGGTAAGTCCTCGTTTTTTCAAATATTCCCTTGCCGGTTCGGCATCGGGACGGCTGAGCGACGCATGGAAAAACCTTGCTGCCGCACGGTTCATTTCATAGAAACGCTGGCGTCTGTTGCTCTCGCTGATCTGCCCCTCCGTTTCGGGCATCTGCATACCCGATCGTTTGGCGAGATATTCGATCGCACCCAGATATTCCAAATTTTCCGCACGCATGACAAAGGAGATCACGTCCCCTCCCGCGCCGCAACCGAAGCAATGAAACGTTTCCGTCCCCGGGAAAACGGTAAAGGACGGCGTTTTTTCACTGTGGAACGGGCAAAGCCCTTGATAATTGGAGCCGGCCCTTTTTAAGTTGACGTAAGAAGCGATGACATCCTCGACGCGGTTTCGATACTTCACTTCTTCAATGAAGCTTTGCGGCAGTTTCAAGCCATCGCCTCCTTCCTAAAAAACAGATCTTCTCAATTCACTTTCCAAACCTTGGGAATGAAAAGCGATTCAAAAACGGAAATTGCATAGCGGTCTGTCATTCCCGCTATATAATCGCAAACACGGCGCTCGACGGGATCGTCCATGAGTGCGATACGGTATTCGTCCTCGGGCATTTTGTCGGGATTTTTCACAAAGTATTCGTACATACGGCGAAGCATATCCTTGGCACGGACTTCCTCACCTTTCGCTTCGGGATTATAATAAACCCGCTCGAAAAGAAATGCGCGAAGATCCATCATTGCGCGATAGATCTCATCGGACATTGTAATTTCATTTTTACCCGTTGAATTCAAAATTATGTCACTGACAAGCGTTCCGATGCGATCGGAATGCGTTCTGCCGAGAAGCTCCAAAATTTCGGGAGGAATATCGTCCACCTTCAAAACCTTAGCGCGCACGGCGTCGTCAATATCGTGATTGATATAAGCAATGCGGTCGGCAAATTTCACGATGCGCCCTTCAAGCGTCCCCGCTTGGTCGCTGCCGGCGTGATTGAGAATGCCGTCACGCACCTCGTAAGTAAGATTGAGTCCCGCACCGCCGTTTTCGAGCTTTTCCACCACGCGCAAGCTTTGCTTATAGTGGGTGAAATCGGGAGAAAAGCACTCCTGCAAAACGTATTCGCCTGCATGACCGAAAGGCGTGTGACCAAGATCGTGTCCCAGCGCCGCCGCCTCCGTCAAGTCTTCGTTGAGAAAAAGACCTCTGGCGATCGTTCTGGCGATCTGCGTAACTTCCAAAGTATGCGTAAGTCGCGTGCGATAGTGATCGTCCTCCGGGCAGAGGAAGACCTGCGTTTTGTGCATCAGACGGCGAAACGCCTTACAGTGAAGAATACGATCGCGATCCCGCTGAAATTCCGTGCGGGAGGTGCTGGGCGGGGTGAGCTGTTCTCTGCCCCTGGTGTTCTCGCTGAGAAACGCAAATTCCGAAAGAAACTCGCGTTCCCGCTTGCAGATCATTTGCGCAACAGTCATAAAAATCTCCATTCCGCCGCATCTTGCGGCAAACAGAAATAGGAAAATGGGCATAATTTACCCTTGTTTTCATCTTTATATTTAAAATACGCAAAAAAATCAAAAAATCCTGCTTTTTTTCAAAAATATTTTTATTTTTTAATTTTGATCGCGAAAAAAAGCATCACACATCGTATCGGCTACCCGTCACGGTGGGAGAAAGCTTGCCATTCGTCATAGCGAAGACTGCCTTTTCAAACGCCTCGTATTCTTCTGCGAGCACAGCAAGGCGCAGCGTGATATTTCCGGCAAACTCCGTATCGTCAACGATGACCGTGCGTCTGCCGATGTCATAGAGCAGCTTATCGTAAAACCCATAATCACAGGTAACGGTACACTCCGTGTATGTACGGTAGGTCACAACGCCTGCCGCCTCCACAGCCATCGCCGCCGCCTTGGAATACGCGCGAACGAGCCCGGGCGCACCGAGCAGAATACCGCCGAAATAACGCGTCACCACAACAACGGCACCGTCCACGCCGCTCTTTTTGAGCACCTCCAGAACGGGAACACCGCCCGTTCCTTTCGGTTCGCCGTCATCGCTGTAGCGCACGGTGTTTCCCGCCATATACGCCGAAACGTTATGACGGGCATCTGCGTGCTTTTTCTTGATCTTCTGTATAAATTCTTCTGCTTCTTCTGCAGTCTTGATCGGTTTGGCATAGCCGATAAAGACCGACTTTTTTTCCGTAAATTCGGCACTCGCTTCTTTGCCGAGTGTTGTCAGACTCTTCTCTTCCATAGTGCCACCTTAAACGATATATTCCGCAAGCTGTCCCTGCGTCTTTTTGTCGCAAACGGCAGTCACTTTTGCACCATCGGGAAGATATTCCACGTCAAGCACCGACGCATTCGCATAAAGCTGATTGACAAGACCGAGCTTATGCGGCGGAAAATGAAATACGCAGACTTTTTTTCCTGCTGTTGCCAGCGCTTCCAGCTTCGCAACTAGTGCTTCCGTTCCCTCGCCCGTTTTGGCAGAGATAAAGACATTCTGGTCGGTGGGTGTCGTCGGGTGGCAAGCAATGCCGAGATCGCACTTGTTGTATGCAAAAATAATAGGCTTATCCGAAGCACCGAGCTCCTCGATCAGCTTTCTCGTTACGTCGATCTGCGCGTCCGATTCCACGTCAGAAGCATCAACGACAACAAGGATCGCGTCCGCATAGCAAACCTCGTCAAGCGTAGAGCGGAATGCGCGAATGAGATGATGCGGCAAATTGCGGATAAAACCGACGGTGTCCGTCAAAAGGATCTCTTCACCGCAAGGAAGCTCGAATTTTCTCGTTGTGGGATCGAGCGTGGCAAAAAGCTTATCTTCTGCCAAAATACCCGCATCTGTCAAAGCGTTGAGAAGTGTGGACTTACCAGCGTTGGTGTAGCCGGCAATGGCAACCTTGAAAATGCCCGAACGGTCACGGCTGTTTCTCTGCACCGCGCGGTTCTTTGCCAATTCTTCCAAAGCGTCTTCCAAAGCGTCCATGCGGCGCTTGACGTGTCTGCGGTCAGTTTCCAGCTTACTTTCACCGGGACCACGCGTACCGATACCGCCGCCAAGACGGGAAAGCTCCGTGCCGTGACCGGTGAGTCTCGGAACCGTATATTTCAGCTGTGCCAGCTCTACCTGCAATTTACCTTCACCGCTCGTCGCATGAAGCGCGAAAATATCGAGGATCAGCATACTGCGGTCGATCACCTGCACGTCACCGAGATCGTTTTCCAGATTCTTGATCTGCGAGGGAGAAAGCTCTGTGTCGAAAATGACCATGGAAATATCGTTATTATGACAAAGATCGGAAAGCTCCTTCACTTTGCCGCTGCCGATATACGTTCTTGCGTCAGGGCTTTCCTTTTCCTGTACCATGCGCGCGAAAACCTTGGCGCCTGCCGTTTCGGTTAGGCGCTCCAATTCATCAAAGGAAGCCTCCATCTCGTGCTTATCCGCGCCCTTTTCCATCACACTAACAAGGATCACCTGCGATATTTCGTTATTTTCTCCTGAAAAAAGTTGTTCTGTCTTCATAAAAATCCTCCCATCTTGGGATTTTTCTTTATCAATTTTTCGCCAAACGCCGTCTGTTCATACACGAAAACCATATTTGATACAAATCATCTGTCAAAAAAGAACAAACCGCGCATCTTTTATGAACAAATAGAAAAAGAGCGGGACAATGCTTACACACTATCCCACTCGATCCATTCCGATTATACAAGCATTATTTCTTGGATTCAAGACGCTTCTTGAATTTGTCTACACGACCGCCGGCATCAACGAATTTCTGTTTGCCGGTGAAGAAAGGATGGCATTTGGAGCAAATTTCAACTTTGAAATCACCCTTTGTAGACTTTGTATGAATAACTTCGCCGCAAGCACATTTAACGGTTGCGTCAACGTAGTTAGGATGGATTCCTGCTTTCATTACTTACACCTCACATTTCGATAAACTCATGTACTATCTATCATACCACACTTTTTTATATTTTGCAATAGTTTTTTGATATTTTTCCGAAATTTTTTATATTTTATCTTGAATTTCCTCCCGAAGTCTTGAAATAATGCGTTTTTCGAGCCTGGAAATATACGATTGTGAAATACCAAGCGCATCTGCAACTTCTTTTTGCGTCATTTCCCGTCCGTTTTGCAGGCCAAAACGAAGCTCTATGATCTCTCTTTCCCGCGGTGCAAGCGAAGAAACGGCACGAAAAATGATCTGTCTTTCCTCGTCCTGCTCGATCTCCTGCATAGCGCTGTTCTCCTCCGTGCCGAGAACATCCGAAAGCAGAAGTTCATTGCCGTCCCAGTCCGTGGAAAGCGGCTCATCAAAGGAAAGCTCCAGACGCAGATTGCCGTTTTTGCGGATATACATCAGGATCTCGTTTTCGATGCACCGCGACGCGTACGTCGCCAGCTTGATATTTTTATCGGGACGAAAGGTATTCGTTGCCTTGATCAGCCCGATCGTGCCGATGGAGATCAGATCTTCCAGCCCAATCCCCGTGTTTTCAAATTTTTTCGCTATGTAGACCACGAGCCTTAAATTTCTCTCCACCAAAACTCTGCGATATTCCCCGTCCTCATCGAGATGAGAAAGGATATCCGCCTCCTCGTCGGAGGAAAGCGGCGGCGGAAGCATCTCTGTCCTTCCAACATAATAAACGCCGTTTCCGCGACGAAATTTTGCCGCAATCTTTGCGAAAAACAATCGTATTTTATAAAGAATCTTCTGAAAAAATCCCATCTTGCAATCATTCCTTCCAAAATTATAATAATAGCGCTTCCGGCACGAGAAGCGGAAAGCCGCCGAAATCGCCTTCTGTGAAATCCAAGGCGACAAGCACCTTTTTTGCTTCCCATTCCCCGTCCACCAGAATATAGCATCGACGCGGTACAGCCGCTACGAGAACGCCACTCCCCGAAACCGTTTGGAGTGGGATCAGACGGATACGCTTCACCGTATCGCTGTCCAGCGATTCCACACCGTTTTTTAGGGCAAAAAGCAGATCTTCCGGCATGAATGCCGCTTCCTTTTCTTTCAAAAACATCACGGGCGTATCGGAAAAAGGCTCTGTAACGAGATTTCCGCTGTCTACAAGCCCTGTGAGATCCTTTTCTTCCCCATCGAAAGCCAGCTTCACCGCGCACCGCCGAAGCCCTCTTTCGCGGCGAAAAAGCTTGCCGATAAGCCAAGTGAAAAGCGCGGATATCCCTGCTAAAATGACAAAAAGCCATATCGGGATATCGCCGTAGACCGTGTGGATCGAACCGCCAATGCTGATATACGTTCGGTAAGGCCCCAGATGCACAAAGCTTGCCGTCATGATACCACCGATGAGCGCATTCACACCGCCGAAAAGAAACACCGACACCAAAAAGCGCCTCCCCTGACGGGAATCGTAAGCGATCAGGCACATCAGAAGCATCACAGAAAGCGAAAGGATCGCTTTCGCCAACTCTGCAAACGGCAAAATCAAGCCGACCACACCGTAAACTGCGCCCAGCGTTGCTCCAAAGATCACGCGCCATGCCGAAAGCTTTCGGTGCATGAGTCGCCCAACCAGATAAAGCGCTAAAAAATCCATGCTGAAATTGATGATAAACAGCACGTCTGCGTAAATTTCTTCTTCCATCACACACCTCTTTTCTTTCACATTACCATTATACACCAATTCATTGTCAGAATTTGTCAAAGCAAGGGGGCTTAGACTTTTTTATACAAAATAAAAATCCCATCTTTTCTCGCAAAAGAAAAGATGGGATCTCCATATAGTAAAATTCAACGCTCGTCAAGAAGCTTCTGTGCCGCGAGCATGATGGCATATTTGCCGCTTTCATAAGTAAGTCCGCCTTGGAAATATGCCGTGTAAGGCGCACGCAAGGGGCCATCAGCGGAAAGCTCAATGGAAGCGCCTTGTGTAAAGGTTCCTGCCGCCATGATAACGGCATCTGCATAACCGGGCATGGGAGAAGGTTCAGGTGTTACGAAAGAATCCACGGGAGAACCTGCCTGAATACCGCGGCAGAATGCGCAAAGCCCTTCGGGATCGCCGAACTGAACGGTTTGAATGATGTCATGGCGCACCGCATCATACAGAGGCTCAACATTGTAGCCAAGTTCAGAGAACATATAGGAAGCAAAAGCCGCCGTCTTTTTCGCCTGCGCCACAACGTGAGGCGCGAAGAAAAAGCCCTTGCAGATGTCTCTGGTCGCACCGAGAGAACAGCCGCATTCGGTACCGATGCCAACACTTGTCAAGCGATAGGAAACAAGCTCCACCGCACGTTTGGTACCGACAACGTAGCCGCCTGTCAGCGCGATACCGCCGCCGGGGTTTTTGATAAGCGAGCCCACGATGATATCCGCACCGTGTGCAGTAGGCTCCGTTTCGTCGCAAAATTCGCCGTAGCAGTTGTCAACAACAACGTAAGCATCGCATCTCGCTTTCACAAAAGAAGCGAACTCTCCAATCTCCACAGAAGAAAGCGTCGGGCGGTTTGCATAGCCCTTGGAGCGCTGAATGAAAACGACCTTCACACGGTCGCCGTGTTCTTCCAGCTTTTTCGCAATGCCGTCAAAATCAATGCCGCCATCGGGGAGAAGTGCCACGTCATCGTATTCCACGCCGAAATCCGCAAGCGAACCATCGCCGTTTTTTGAGCCGTCACCGATCACTTCAAAAAGTGTATCATAAGGTCTGCCCGTCACCGCGAGCATCACGTCATTCGGACGAAGAAGTCCGAAAAGAACGGTGGAGATCGCGTGTGTGCCGCTGATCATACCGTAGCGGACAAAGCCTGCCTCTGCACCGAAAACGTCTGCATAGATCTCGTCCATGGTGTCGCGTCCGAAGTCGCCGTAACCATAACCCGTCGTGCCGCCGAACATAGCGTCCGAAACGCGGTGTGTGCGAAAGCTTTCCAAAACGCGTGCGGTATTCTTCTCCGCAATTTTATCAAATCCGCGAAAGACGTGCGCGAGTGCTTCCTCTGCCGCCTCTGCGATTTTTTGTATTTTTTCAGAAAAAATCATTGTTTTTATATACCGATCCTTTTTTCAAGTTAATCAAGCTTGGTTTCAATCAGCGCCGCCATGATCTTCACGCCGCCAAGCACGTCGTTCATATCCACAACTTCCACAGCGCTGTGACCATATCTCGTCGGAACGGAGAGCGCGCCGGCGATACAACCGCCCTTCGCCTGCTGGATCATGCCGGTATCCGTGCCGCCACGTTCGAGGATCTCCAGCTGATAAGGAAGTTTTTTCTCCTCGGCGATCTTTTTCATGAGATTCACCATTTTATGATGGCAGATAACCAGACCGTCTTTGAGTTTAATGGCAATACCTTCGCTCAGCACCACCGCAAAGGGTGCCGCATTCGGCACGTCACCCGCGCCACCGATATCTGCCGCCACCGCATAATCCGGTTCAATGGCAAACGCAGAAGTTTTTGCGCCGCGCACGCCCACCTCTTCCTGCACGGTGAAGACGAAATAGGTGTCATTTTCAAAGCTTGTCGCCATTTTTGCCGCTTCAAAAAGCATCAGACAACCGATTCTGTCATCGATCGGTCTGCCGGCAACACGGCTTCCCGCAAGGTGAATAAGATTCGGAACGATACGGCAGGTTTCACCGATCTTCACGCGTTTTTCCGCTTCTTTTTTATTGCGAACACCGATATCCACGTAAACATTCCCGGCTTTAATATCCGGAAGTGTCGTTCCGGCATCAGGAACAAGAACACCCTTGGTACCGTTTGCAAAAACAACTTCTGAAAAAGCGGCAGCCGCATAATTGATGCCGCCCATCTGCGAAAGACGGATAAAACCTTTGTCATCGATGTAATTGACCATAAAACCGATCTCGTCCATGTGGGCAGCGAACATCAGCTTTTTCGGATTTTCACCCTTGCCTTTTTTGAAAGCGATCAAGTTTCCCATCGCGTCGGAATAAACATCATCGACGTAAGGTGCGATATCTTTTTTGATCACAGCGGCAATGCCGCTCTCATCACCCGAAACGCCGGGTGCCATCACAAATTTTTTGAGTTGTCCAAACATAGTAATCTCCTTCTCATTCCGTTTCGAGGCACAAGGAAAGCAGTGCCATCGCCGCATTCATATCCGACTCGGAAACGATCTCCGCGCCCGAATGCAAATTTCTCACGGGAAGACCGACCGTCACTGCCGCCAGCCCTTCGCGTGTCTTGTGAACGGCGCCGGCTTCGTTGCCGAAACCTGCGATAAATCTCATATATTGATGCTTGATATTGTTTTCCTCACAAAGCGAAACGGTTTTCGCGTAAAGCTTGCGATCATAGATCGTTTTTGCGTCAGCCGGCACAAGCACGGCACCACCGCCGCATTTCACACCGTTCGGATCCGCAAAATCTGCCACAGGGATAGAATCAACCACGATCGCCGCATCGGGTGCTAAAGTATATGCCGCCGTTGCGATGGCAAATTCCCTGCCGCCTATCTCACGTTTGACAGAGAAAACGAAATCGTATTCCACATGAAGCGCACCATTATCCTTTTTCGCTTTGATTTCCTTCACCATTTCACAAAGAAGAAGGACTGCCGTTCTGCCGCCAAGAGCCTTGCCGGCGAGCAGATCTTTGCCAAGGCGCGTAAATTTCGGCGCAAACGTACCGAAATCGCCAATGGAAAGATGCTGTTCTGTTTCTGCGTTATCCTTCGTGCCAAGCTCGATATAAAGCTTATCCATCGGCACGGGAATGCCTCTTTCCGCACGGGACTGTCTGTGAATGGCTTTCGATGCCACAAGACCGCAAACAGGTTTTGTGAACACCACCTTTCTGCCCGAAAGCACACGGGAATCGTATCTGCCAAGAGGCCAGATACGCACTCTTCCGTCGCCGTCGATGCTCTTGACCATAAAGCCAACCTCGTCCATATGTGCCGAGATCATGATCTTTTTATATTCACCCGTCCCGGGCTTGATCTTTGCGATCAAATTGCCGATCTTATCCGTAAAGATCTCATCACAAAAAGGAGCGATCTCCTTTTTGATAAGCTCCGCTACGGCGTCTTCTCTGCCCGAAGGAGCAACAGCGCTTGAAAGCGCCTTCAAAAATTCTATATTTTTCATATCGATCCTCCTTTACACACCAAAAGTATCCGTAATAAATGCGTAAAGCAGATCGGACAAGGTTTTCAGATCGTCTATGCAGACCGTTTCAATCGGCGCATGCATGAACCAGACGGGGATACTGAGAAGCGCCGTCGGAATCCCACCTGCACAATAAACGATGTCATCTGCGTGGGTTCCCGTGCCGGTTCCTTCCACCACGGGGCGCAATGCAAGCTCGTGTTTCTTTGCCGTTTCGATCAGTTTATCGGCAAGCGCGGCATCAAGATGTGCCGTAAGCGAGATCGCAAGACCCTTGCCAAGTTCGATCTCCGCCGCTTTATCACCGCCGGGGATCGCACCAAAGGTCACGTCGAGGACGATCGCCATATCAGGCGCGATGCGGTAAGCCGCCGAGGTCACAGCATGATGCCCGACCTCTTCTCTTGCGGAGAACGAGAAATAAATGTCACAGTTCAAAGCATGCATATCAAGACGGGAGATCGCGTCCACAACGGGAACGGCGGAGCATTTATCATCAAGACCTTTGACGGAAATAAAGCCGTTCAAAAGCTCCATTGGCTCAAAAACGTAACCGATCGGCGTGCCGATGGGTGTCATTTCTTCCGCTTCCTGTTTGGTGAGTCCCACGTCAATGAGCATTTCGCTCGTGGGTGTAAGTTTTCCCCGCTCTTCCTCGCTCATCAGTTCCATCGGTTTTGTCAGCACGATGCCCGAAAGCTTTTCTTTGCCGTAAACCCAGACCTCCGAAGCGGGATAGATCCTCGCGTCCGTGCCGCCCATCGGGCAAACACGCAAAAAGCCGTCCTTTGTGATATCCTTCACCATCAGTCCGACTTCATCGTAATGCACGTCGATCATGAGCTTTTTGGCATTCTCTTTTCCGCATCTGCGGATAAAGATGTGATTGCCCACCGCGTCATAATCATGCTCATCAAAATACGGAAGAAGGAGTGCTGAAAGCTTTTCTTCATCGTGATATTCAAAGCCGACCACAGACATCGTATCCGTGAGTGCCAAAAGCAATTCTTTTATATCCATTTTATCACCATTCCTTTATTTTTGCCATCAAAGCGCGCACACAAGCTCGCAAAAACGGTCGCCGCGCTCTTCAAAATTTCGAAAAGCATCAAAGCTTGCCGCCGCCGGAGAAAGCAGGACGATATCGCCCTCTCTTGCGATTGATGCCGCATAGTGAACCGCATCGTCAAACTTGCCGATATACGCTGTGTTTGCGCGCGGATAGCTATATTCAATCAAAAGCTCCAGAAGCTTCACACCCGTTTCACCCGTCAGGACCACAAACTCCGCTTTTCTCGCCAAGACCTCAATGAGCGGCTGCAGGGGAATATGTTTATCATAACCGCCTGCGATCACGATCGGGCGTTCCTCAAACGAATTCAGCGCCGCGATACTGCGCGTAGGGCTGGAGTCGATCGAGCTATTATAATAACGCACGCCGTTTTTTTCACAAACAAGCTCAATGCGGTGACGCACACCGCCAAAGCTTCTCGAAATCGTCTTCATGCCTTCAAAGGAAACGTATCCGTAAACGGCAGAGATCGCCGCCATATAATTTTCCACGTTGTGCATACCGACAAGCTTGATATCCGCACGCGTCATCACGGTATGTATCTGTTCGCCGTCATCATAAAAGATCGTTTCATTTTCATAATAACATGCAGGTGCGCTGCACGGCTTTTTCTTCGAGGAAAAAAGCGTTACTGCGGCATTTGCTTCTTTTTGCATCTGCAAGGTCACGTCGTTTTCCGCGTTCAGCACAAGACGGCATTTTTCATTTTGCGTAAGGAAAATATTTTTCTTGCTTTCGATATATTCTTCCATCGATGCATGCCAGTTGAGATGGTTTGGCGTCACGTTTGTGACGATAGCAACGTCCGGCGCAAAACGCATCGTGTGAAGCTGGAAGCTGGAAAGCTCCAGAACCGCAAAATCATCGGGAGTCATCTCGCCGACCATCGGAAGAAGGGGCGTGCCGATATTGCCGCCGAGGAAAACACGCGCCCCAGTGGTTTCGAGCATTTTTGCTGTAAGCGTTGTCGTTGTCGTTTTGCCGTCACTGCCCGTCACGGCAAAAATCTTGCAAGGGCAAAGCGAAACGAAGATCTCCATTTCAGACGTAATGAGAATACCCTTTTCAGCCGCCACGAGAAGTTCGGGAATATCAAAGCGGATACCCGGCGATTTCAAGATCACATCTTCCGTAAAATCAGAAAGATAGTTTTCCCCGAAGATCATTTCCACACCGCGCGACGCAAGAAAAGAGCGCGTTTCCTCATCGGGAGCAGGATTTTTATCCCTTGCAGAAAGGCGCGCACCGCAGGAAAGCAAAAAATCCACCGCCGCACGGTTGCTGATGCCAAAGCCGAGAAGCGAAAGCGTTTTGCCATGCACCCACGCCTTAAATTTTTCCAGTTTTTCGTTCATAAAAAATCTCCAAAGATCATAAAGTAATCGCGTCGGAAATCTTCGCAAAGTCTTCAATACCGAGCGTTTCTCCGCGCACGTCGGCACGGTAACCGAGCGAAACGAGTGCGGATTCTATCTCCGCTTTCGTAAGACGGGAGGTTTCGGAAAGAAGAGAATTTGCCAGTGTTTTTCTGCGTTTGGCGAATGCGCCGCGCACAACACGGAAAAAGTTTTCCCGACTTTTACATTGTACGGGAGGTTCTTTATAAATGTTCATGCGAATTACCTCAGAGGTAACCTTCGGAGGCGGAATAAAATTGCCCGCAGAAACCGTGAATTGCTTTTCCGTGTTCGCATAATAAGCACAAGCGGCAGTAATGGCACCGTATTCCGCCGTGCCGGGCTTCGCTGTCAAGCGATCTGCCACTTCTTTTTGGATCATGACCGTGACGGATTCAAAAATGCCGTCCGTTTCCAAGAGGCGCATGATCACGGGAGAGGTGATGTAATACGGAAGATTTGCGCAAACAGCCACACGCATACCCGCAAATTCTTCTGTAATAAGAGCGGCAAAATCCACCTTCATCGCGTCACCGTGAATAACTTTTACATTGTCGTATTCGGAGAGCGTATCCTCCAGAACCGGCAAAAGAGAGGTGTCGATCTCGATTGCCACCACTTTTTCGTAGCGTTCCGCCAGCTTCTGTGTCAGCGTGCCGATGCCGGGTCCGATCTCAATGATGCCAAGCGCCGTATCGCCCTCCCCTGCCGTATCCGCAATGCGGCAAACAACGTGTTCGTTGATGAGGAAGTTCTGGCCGAAGCGTTTTTGCGGTGCGATACCGTGACGTTCCATGACCGCTCTCGCGTAAGATATATCCGTAAGTTTCATATCCTTCAAAAACCGTTCCTTTCGAAAAAAATTTTTATTTTTTCGTTTTATTGTTGACAAATCGCATTCATCGTGATATAATAGCTTATGCGATTTTCGTGCTAAAGTGGCTCAGTTGGTAGAGCAGTTGATTCGTAATCAACAGGTCGTGGGTTCGAGTCCCATCGTTAGCTCCAGATAACTCCGATGACTTTCGATTTCGATTTTCTCGGAGT
>CAYXQF010000021.1:14692-24985 GCA_964466625.1 uncultured Lachnospiraceae bacterium
TATCTTTTTTCGCAGGCGTAGTTTAGTGGCAGAACCTCAGCTTCCCAAGCTGAGGGTGCGGGTTCGATTCCCGTCGCCTGCTCCAGTCGAAAGCCTTGACACGCATTTGCGCGTTCAAGGTTTTTGCTTTTTCAAGTTCATGCGTATGTTACAGCATGTACTTTTTCCCGCGTACTGCCTAATATTATAGCGCAATCCGAAAAGAAAAGCAACCTATAATCCGAAATTTTGCGAAAGAAAGAGGTTCTCCATGAAAAATATATATCTTATCGGCGGCACGATGGGCGTGGGAAAGACCGCTGTCTGCCAAAAACTGAAAAAGCGCCTGCATAACTGTGTTTTTCTAGACGGTGATTGGTGCTGGGATATGCACCCTTTCCAAGTAACGGACGAAACGAAAAAGATGGTGACGGATAATATTTGCCACCTCTTAAATAATTTTCTTCACTGCTCCGCTTATGAAAATATCGTTTTCTGCTGGGTGATGCACGAGCAAAGCATCATCGACGGTCTGCTTTCCCATCTGGATACGGAAAACGTTTCCGTCAAAACGATCTCTCTGCTCTGTGATGAAAAAACGCTCGCCGCTCGTCTGAAAAAAGATGTGGAAGCAGGACTTCGCACAGAGGACATTATAGAAAGAAGTCTTTCACGTATTCCGTTTTATGAAAAGCTTGACACAGTCAAAATCGTTACTGACGGAAAGACGATCGAAGCCGTGGCGGAAGAAATTATAAAAGTATAAAAGAAACCGAGAAGCAATCAAACTTCTCGGTTTTTGTTTTTTTAGAAATTACCCTTCACGGCCTGAAGGTCCAAAAGGATATTATAGCGTTCGGTGGTGAATTTCAGCACGCAATAACGCGGATCGTCATAACCTCGGAAATGATGATAAAGACCGCCTACCACATCTCTTTTTTCACTTCGGGATCGGTGATCATCTCGATCTTTCCCACAAGGGAGATGTGATAATCTTCGGAATTGAAGCAAACGCTTGCTTTATCACAGTAGCGGATCCTTTCCGTCGTCCTCTGTTTATTTAATGATATTGAAAATCAAAGGTTGCGCCGTTGGCGACACATCAGATAAAGAGAGCGCCGCGCGGAATACGTCCTCGGCATCGCCGATTTTTTCTTTTTGATTGGTGTGCAGCGTCGCCAGCACGTCGCCCATACGGACGAAATCGCCCGTCTTCTTCGCAAGCAAAAGTCCTGCAGCAAAGTCGATGCTATCTTCTTTTTTTGCTCTGCCCGCACCGAGGATCCCTGCGCAAAGACCGATCTTTTCCGCGTTCATGCCGGCAAGATAGCCGTCATTTTTTGCTTTGATCTCGTAAATATATGCCGCCTTCGGGAATCTTTCGGGGTCTTCAATATACGAAGCGTCACCGCCCTGTGCCGCGATCATTTCACAAAGCTTTGCTTTGCCCTTTCCGCTCGCAATCGTTTCCCTGCATTGTTTTTCAGCCTCCTCATAGGCAAGCCCCAAAGAAAGAGATAGCATATTCGAAGCCAGTACAACACATATTTCTGTAAGATCGGAAGGTCCTTTTCCTTCCAAAACAGAGATCGCCTCCATAACCTCCAAGCTATTACCAATAGCAAAGCCAAGAGGAGTATCCATATTGGAAAGCACCGCCGTCATATTTCTTCCTGCGGCTTTTCCGATGGAAACCATCTTTTCCGCAAGCACCTGCGCACTTTCCACCGTTTTCATAAACGCGCCACTGCCCACCTTCACGTCCAAAACAATGGATTTCGCACCTGCTGCCAGTTTTTTAGACATGATACTGGAAGCGATGAGCGGAACGGAGTCGATCGTTGCCGTCACGTCGCGCAGTGCATAAAGCTTTTTATCGGCAGGCGCAAGGTTTCCGGATTGCCCAATGACACAAATGCCGTGCTTCCCCGAGCAAGCGAGAAATTCTTCACGGTTCATCGCCGTCTGAAACCCGGGAATAGATTCCAACTTATCCACGGTTCCACCCGTAAATCCAAGACCTCTGCCCGACATTTTAGCAACGATGCCGCCAAGCGTGGCAACAAGGGGCGCGATAATAAGCGTGGTCTTATCGCCAACGCCACCCGTACTATGTTTATCAACCGTCTTATTGCCAAGAGAAGAAAGGTCTATCATATCTCCTGAGCTTGCCATCAGCTCGGTCAGCATGACCGTTTCCTGATCCGTCATGCCCCGAAAGCAGACCGCCATAAGCCATGCAGAGATCTGATAATCGGGGATCGTGCCGTCTGTCACGCCGCGCACAAAAAACGCAAGCTCTTCCCTCGTATGCGTCATACCGCTTTTTTTCTTTTCGATCAGCTCTCGCATTGTCATATGCAGTCCTCCTTTCATTTTGCAGGGCGCCGCCCTGCACCCGCCAAGGGAATGATCCCTTGGAACCCATTCGGGTGATCTATATTTTTATTTGAATACGATAATTACTTCATCGCCCACGCATGGAAACGCAAAAGGGACAAGTCCCTTTTGTGGGGTTCGTGGCAATGTCCCGATCCTTACGCTTTATCGAGCGCCACCGCGGTATCCAGCGCCAGCTTCATCATTTCGGTGAAGGTGGTCTGTCTTTCTTCGGCTGTGGCGTGTTCACCGCGTGTGATGTGGTCGGAAATGGTGCAGATGGCAAGCGCATTTTTGCCAAGTCTTGCCGCGTTCATATAAAGCGCCGCTGCTTCCATTTCAATGGCGAAAACGCCCATCTTTGCCCAATTTTCATTCACGCCCGCGTCATCATGATAGAAGTTATCTTCGGAAAGAATATTGCCCACATGAAGCTTGATGCCAAGCTTCTCGGCAACAGTATCTGCGGTTTTAAGAAGATGATAGCTTGCAATGGGCGCAAACGTACCCTTGAGGCTATACTGTCCTGCAAAATTGGAGTTTGTGCAAGCACCCATGCCTGCGATCACATCACGAAGATTCAGTTTTTCGCTGATCGCGCCCGCGGTGCCGATACGGATAATATTTTCTACGTCAAATTCGGTGAAAAGCTCATAGCTGTAAATCGCCATAGACGGCATACCCATGCCGCTTGCCATGACGGAAACACGCGTGCCGTGATAGGTACCCGTGTAACCTTGGATACCGCGCACGTTATTAACGAGAACGGCATTTTCAAGGAAGGTTTCCGCGATAAATTTTGCGCGGAGCGGATCGCCCGGCATCAAGACGGTCTTGGCGAAATCGCCTTTATTTGCTGCAATATGAGGGGTAGGCATCAGTATATTTCTCCTTTGGGTTGTGTATTTTCTTGGTTTTTGACAATTTTCACGATTCTGCTTGTGCCAAGACGGGAAGCGCCGAGCTTCATCATATCTTCTGCGTCTTCCAGCGAAGAAATGCCGCCTGCGGCTTTGATCCTAAGCGAAGGCGCACGGTGTTTTGCAAAGAGGGCAATATCTTCTCTGGTAGCGCCACCCTTGGAAAAGCCTGTGCTGGTCTTGATATAATCAGCGCCGCTTGCCGCCACCAGTCCGCACATACGGATCTTTTCTTCTTCTGTCAAAAGACAAGTTTCGATGATGACCTTGAGGATCTTTCCTTCGCACGCTGCACGAACACCCTTCATTTCATTCAAAAGGGATTTATAATCTTTATCTTTCAGCCAACCGACGTTGATGACCATATCAATCTCATCAGCACCGTTTGCCACGGCGTCTTTGGTTTCAAAGACTTTCGCCGCTGTAGTTTGATAGCCGTTCGGAAAACCGATAACGGTACAGATTTTCAGTTTATCACCTGCATATTCGCGCACAGCGGAAACATAAGACGGAGGAACACAAACGGAAGCTGTTTGATATTGGATCGCATCGTCGCAAAGCGCGAAGATCTCTTCTTTCGTGGCATTCACAGAAAGAAGCGTATGATCGACAGCGGATAGAATTTCTTGAATTTTCATAAGGTTTCACACCTTTCCTTTTCATTATATGTATAGTATATCATTTTTTTATACGCATTTCAATAGCGGAAAAAGAAAAAGCAAGTCGCGATGACTTGCTTTCGTTTTTTATCTTGGCATTTCCGTAAATATGAGCTTATCCGCCGTCGCAATACCGCCATAGAGCTTATCGTCATATCTTCCGTGGGAAAGATAATGCTCCACGACAAATCTGGCAGTAAAAGGCATTTCCAGAGAAAGTGCCTCTTCAAACGCCACCCAGCGAAGTGTGCCTTCGTTGGAAGAAAGCCGATCGGGTACCTCGGCGCGAAGCTTTGCGAAAAAATAGTAGTTTTGGCGCACTTCTCCGTTTACATGGCGAAGCGTGATATAGCGAAGAGAAAGCCCCTCTGTCATTTCCTCGGAAATGCCGATCTCCTCTTTCATCTCGCGCAAAACGCAAGCCCGGGGATCGCCAAGCTCATGCGGTTCAAAATGACCGCCTGCAGAGCCTGTATAAACCCTGTCCACAACTTTGCCGCCTTCGCGGTAAAGGAGCAGAAATTTTCCGTCACGAAAAAGATAAACAGCCGTCATATTACGAAGCTTTTCCGTCATCATCTCATCTCCCAAAATACGCCTCCGCTTCAATGCCCTTGATGTGTCTGGCGTCGTTGACGATCTCAAATTGCGGTGCGATAAGTTTTCCTTCTTGCTCCTTCATCTGCACGATCGTGATCGCCGTATAGTTCGGGCAAATCGCTGTACAAAGAAACGGAAACGGAAGATTAAACATACGGGCAAGGACTGCGCTTGATGCACCGCCATGACTGACAACGGCGATCGTATCGTATTTCGGCTCGGTCACACGATAAAATTCACCCTCGCGCACAAAGCCGAGTGTGGCAAGAAGCTCGTCAAAAGCGTCACCAATCTTTTTTACACTTTCCACACATTTATGATTGGGAAGAAAAGGCGCTTCCTGATCCCAATTTTCGTTCATAAGGCTTTTTCCGTCTTCCACCATTTTGTCAGCGGTGAACCAAGGGTGTCCTTTTTCAAAAAGCACTTCCGTATCCGAGCCCCAGTGGATCTCACGAATGAAATCACAGGATTCGATCTCGGAAAGACTTTGTTTTTTAGCGATATATTCCGCCGTTTCATAAGCACGTCCGTGGGAAGAAGAATATATTTTTTCGATTTTCTCTTCTGCAAGGCGTTCTGCGGCGGCTTGCGCATGAAGATGCCCAAGCTCCGTCAAGCAGTCGTTTCTGTAATTCGGGTGTCCGTGGCGCACAAAAATGATTCTCATAATTTCCTCCCAAGCAATTTTTTATGTATCATAACCAAGAGTGTTTGTTCAAGATAAAAATCGAATACCAAATCCATATCCGGGTTTTCCGCCGCTCTTCAAATGTTCAACATAGCGACGGCGCAAAGAGCTGTCACAAGGAAGCTTTTCGGGATCCCTTTCGTCCGTATCAAAAAGACGCCAAAGATCATAACCGCTGTTCGTCCCGGATTCCAAGATCTCATATTCCGAAAGAAAACGATAAATATTAGACGATGGGGAAAGCATCTGCAAATGTTTAGGGAACAAAAGCCACGAATGGCAAACAAAAGGTGCATTTTCTCCTACCTCATCGGCAAAAAAGGCTTGTGCTTGTCTATAGGCAGCGTCACAGCTTACTTTGTCGATCGGTGTTCCCGTTCGCGGAATATGGACGTTGATGACTTTGGTTTGCGGTGTAAGAATCACACCGTTTTTCTCATAATGATGCGAAAAAGCAATCACTTCAAACTGTAATCTGCCAAGCGCAAAACGCGTAAGATCAAAAAATCCACCAAACCAAGGTGCCACAAAAGAACCGCAGACACCTTTCACAAGCTTACATTCCTCGAGCTTCCATTTGAGATCCAGCACGCTATCCCGATAGATCTGCTCAGAAAGTCCTCTTTGGATATAAAGCGTTTTTAAGTGCTTTGTCATGCAGATAAAAACGAGAAGCTCGACGGTGTAGGCAGGAATCTCTATCATCTGTGCGATCACACGCGCTCTTTTTTCTAAAATTTCTTTCGTAAAGTCCTGTTTTTCGTCAGCTTCATAGAGAGATAAAATTTCCGCCAAAAGCTGCGCGGCTTCTTCCTTTGCCAAAATGGCATCATACGCCGCAAGCAAACAGCCTGCATCATCTTTTTCATATGCAAAATCTTCAAAAAAATCAATCAGATAATTTCTCATAAAAGTCAAAGCCTTTCCTCTCACACGAATCAAAGCAAAGCGGAATAGATTTCTTCTCCGCCGTTGACAAACACTTCAATGATATGTTCATCGCGCAAAATTTTCAGATCAGATATTTTTCCTTCATAGATCACGGGTTCCCGTCCCACTCTTTCGATGACAAAGCCGTTTTCCGTTCGCTTCACCGCCTCGTCCTCATCTTTCAAAAGATGTCGCAGTTCTGCGACGGGATAACCGTAAATTTTGCCGTCACGAAGGGTCAATTCGCGCGGAACAGACATACAACCCACGTCTTTTTCCGCATAACCGCGATACGCCCACCCCGGAATCCATGAAATCAAAATATTTCTGCCAAGATGATCGAGAAAAACCTGCCCTGCATACTGATCGGGACCTTTATCCACTTCCGCGCTGTATTCGAGAGAAAATTTCCCATTTTCAAACGTGCCGTACATCACAGAAAAATAATGCGGCGCATGGAGCGGACAAACAGAAGCTGTCAAAAGAAAATTTTTCCCTGCGCGCATAAACGAAGGACATTCCGCATACATGCAATCCGCCCATTCGCTCATAACGCCGAGATATTCCCATGAGAAAAGATCTTCACTTTTGTAAAGCAAAAGGCGTGCGGTCTTGGTTTCGGGATTTCCCGTCGCCATGACGCAATAGTATTGCCCGTCAATACAGCAAACGGCAGGATCGCGAAAATCCGGTCCGCCGTCCACAGGATAGCCATCAATCACGGGATTTTTTTCATATTTATCAAAATGAACCCCGTCCGTCGAATACGCCACACTGACAGTCTGGATCTTCTCATTCTGTCCGGGGGTCGTATGCACAGAAGCATAGAGCAGATACAGAACGTTATCTTTGACGATTGCCGTTCCCGACCAACAGCCGTTGTTGTCATAGATCTCGTCGGGAAAAAGCGCTACAGGGAGCTCTTCCCACGTCAAAAAATCATGTGTTCTGGCATGTCCCCAATGCATCGGTTCCTTCCACGGCACTTCAAAATTCGGCGCGTGCTGATAAAAAACGTGATAATAGCCATCAAAATATACAAGTCCGTTCGGATCATTGATCCAACCCTGCCGCGGACGGTAATGATAGCTGAGCTTCTTTGAATAATCCATACTGTCACTGCCCTTTTCGTTTTTTATTTTATTATATCATCGAAATGGACGGAACGCAATATATTTTTCAGCAGAACGGAAAAAGCACCTCAAAAGAGGTGCTTTTTTTGTATCCGTTCAGTAATTGTCAATACATAAATCAATTCAACTTCATCAGTGCATATGCTCTTGGCTTTGAAAAATCCACCTTGAGCACACACTCATCGATCTTGGCGGACACGTTTGTATTAGCATATAAGATTTCAGCACTCGTTTTTTCACTCGGAACAAAAAAGACACCCACGTCTTTTTCTGTCACTTCGCGAAATACAAGCACATATTCATCGTCACCGTGCTTGATCATAAACCCCGTAAAGCTTCTGCCCGAGGGTTTTTCACCAATGGGAGAGACATCACCCTCAGAAAATACATCGCGATATTTTTTGAAGACAGAGATCACATTTTTCATCTTCTCTGTGCTTTCGTCCGATAAAAATTGCATTTCCAACCAAAAAAGAGGATTGGAAAGCATCACGGAAGCAAAAAGATAATCAATATCGTATCGCGCAGTAGCAAACGCATCAGAAGGGTCATAGCTTTCCCGATTCAATTCGGGATTCACCAATTCAAACTGAAAACGTGAAGCAGGAACATAGTTTGACAAAAGCCACAGATTTTTCAAAGTTCTGTGTGGAAAATGCGTTCTTTTTTTGGTATAGCGGTTTTCCACAAACAAAGTACCGTATTGTCTGCCGCTAAGATAATTGATACGATCCGGTCGCGTTACGTCCAATTGTACCGCAACATCATCGCCCAAAGCATAGACAGCAGCTAAATATTGCAAAAAGCGATCTCTATCCAGATCACATTCGATCCAATACATATCCAACTTAAAAAAGCGAATTCCCCAATTTTCATACGCATTTTTAAGAATAGCAATATCACGATCCATATATGCAAAATGCTCACGGCTATCGGGCGCAAACCAAAAGCCGACCTTGATTCCCTTTTTTGCGGCATAATCAGAAATATATTCGAGTCCCCTTGGGAAACGTTCTTTATTCACCAGCCAAAAATCATCATCAAATATTCTTCTGTCTCTTGCATCTCTTCGGGAAGGATCTGCCGTACTGCCAAATTGCCAGCCGTCATCGATTTGAACAATATCAATTCCAAGTTCTGCTGCTTTGTCAATTTCTTTTATCACAAAGTCTTCACACACACGGGAAAAACCGTTACAATCTCCCCAAGTATTCGACATCATAAAAAGTGGCTTACGTTCCATACCTTCACGATATTTCTTGCGGCAGACCATCTCACACTTGCCTTTTTTGCAAGGAACGACTGTTACATCATTCGTGCCTGCCTCGACCGTTACCGTATAATTTCTAATAATCAAATGCGCATTTTCATAATCGGGACAATCCGTCAGCACGACATAAGCATCACCGTCATGTGCATTCTCCAAAAAGAAAATGTTGCCTGTGATACTTTCTGCGACCATGCCTTTGAATAAATAAAAATCACTTTTTTGAACAGGTGTGTCAAGATCATCGGTAAACGCTTTGAGCGAAATGGCAGTGATCGTCCAGTGCTCACCCTTCAAAACAAGTGGTAACGAAACAGATGTATTCATAAGTGCCTCCCTATCTGATACAGAAGAAAACAGCCGCGGAAATTCCGTCGGATATTTTTATGATTGTACGATCATTATACAATTATTTCTATGGAAAGTCAAGAAAGTGTCAGCATATCCTTAATGCATATAAAAAAGAAAAGCACCTCTTTTGAGGTGCCTTGTTTGGTTGCGAAGATGGAGCACAATGTTCTTCACAGAAGAAATCATCGAAATCCCGGAAGACAATTTCCTGTTTTCTTATAATAAATAATCGCTACGACAAGAAACACAAATGAAATAGCAACTACAATAGCGCTAAATTGTATTCCAACACGCATATTATTTTCATGCATGAGTAAATAATCGTCATAAGATAAAACAAGCTTTTCATCTATGGACATTTCGTACAAACACAAATTATCCATATCTTCAATGCTAATCGTAACTGTATCTCCACATCGAATCGACTGCAACAATGAATCGTTTACCTTGCTCTGCACAATATTGTCGATCTTAAATGGCTCTTGATATTCTTCCACATAAATGTAATATTGATAAGTAGCACGTCCAACACTTTTGTATTCATAGGAAATAAAAGTACAATTTTCATATTGTAAATCGGTTATCTGCGGATAACGATTTGTAAAAATCATATTCAATAATAATGCAAGAAACAATAGCACAACACTCATAAGTATAACAACTTGTATAATAAACGGTTTGGTCTGTTTTTGGTAGTGTATCATATTAGTCCTTTCTGCAAAAAGAAAAGCACCTCTTGAAGTGATCTCTTTTCAATATGAATTTTAGTGGTTATGGTGTTCTGCCGGCACCGACTGTCCAAAATGCGGCGGAAACGGTTTGTCCGACATCTCCGGTTTTGGCAACCGATCATCCGATTCTGCTATGTAACGATTCGCTTGCGTAGCAAAAAGCTTGTGGTATATCCCTTGTTTTTTCATAAGCTCCGAGTGAGTTCCTGTTTCAACTAACGTTCCATGATCCAAAACAAGAATTTTCGTAGCAATGGTAGCACTGGACAAGCGGTGGGACACAAAGAAGGTTGTTTTATCCTTTCTTAGCAGATCGAATTGATTGAATATTTCCTGCTCGGCTATGGCATCTAAGGATGCAGTTGGCTCATCAAGAATAAGTACATCCGAATCGGAATAAAACGCTCTTGCAATAGCGAGCTTTTGCCATTGTCCGATCGAAGGCTCTATTCCGTCTTGTTCAAACACTCGCATCAAAGGTGTTTCATATCCTTTTGGCAAGTGTGAAATGAATTCTTCAGCCGAGCTTGCTTGAGCTGCTGCCTTAACAGCATCACAGTCAACAGGCTTTGTTATCTCTCCAAAATAGATGTTTTCGTTAACCGTAAATGCATACTTTCCAAAGTCCTGAAAAATCGCGCCAAACATAGCAT
>CAYXQF010000022.1:0-24224 GCA_964466625.1 uncultured Lachnospiraceae bacterium
GCGTTTCGGGGTTCATGGTGGTCTGCCACATCATGCCGGGCTCATTTTCACCAAGACCTTTGGAGCGCTGAAGCGTGTATTTCGCGTTGCCGAGAGAAGCGGTGATCTGTTGCTTTTCATTTTCATCGTAGGCAAAATAGATATCGTCTTTGCAAGTGATCTCATAAAGCGGAGATTCCGCGATGAAGACCTTGCCTTCTTTGATGAGTGTGGGGAGAAGACGGTAGAAAAGCGTGAGGATCAGCGTTCGGATCTGGAAACCGTCTTCATCGGCATCGGTGCAGATGATGATTTTATTCCATTTGAGCTGAGAAAGATCGAAAATGCTCTGATCGCGGTGTTTCCCTGTGACTTCCACGCCGCAACCGATGACTTTCAAAAGGTCGGTGATGATCTCGCTTTTGAAGATGCGATCGTAATCGGCTTTCAGACAGTTGAGGGTTTTGCCGCGCACGGGAATGATGGCTTGAAATTCGGAATCTCGGCCGAGCTTAACGGAGGTCATCGCGGAGTCACCCTCTACGATGTAAAGCTCACGTTTTTCGGGATCCTTAGAGCGGCAGGAAACGAATTTTTCAACGCGGTTTGCTACGTCTGTTTGGCTTGTCAGCTTCTTTTTGAGATTCAGACGGGTGCTTTCCGCATTTTCGCGGCTGCGTTTATTGATGAGAACTTGAGATGCGATCTTTTCCGCATCGGCAGGTTTTTCGATGAAATAGATCTCAAGCTGTTTTTTGAGAAAATCCGTCAGCGCTTCGGTGATAAATTCGTTGGAGATCGCTTTTTTCGTCTGGTTTTCATAGGAAGTCTGTGTGGAATTGCTGTTGATGATCAGCACCAGACAGTCTTCGACGTCGCTGAAGGTGATCTTGCTTTCCGATTTGTTGTATTTGTTGGTTGCCTTTAGATATTTGTCGATGGCATAAACAAAAGCGCTTTTCGTCGCTTTGTCGGGGGAGCCGCCGTGCTCAAGGAAGCTGGAGTTGTGGTAATATTCAAGCAGATTGATCGTGTTCGAAAAACAAAAGGCGATCTCTGCTTTGACGCTGTATTCGGGTTTGTCTGCGCGGTCGCGTCCTCTCGCTTCCATCTTCCAAAGAACGGACTCTGTCAGTGCGGTGTCGCCCACGACACGGGAAACTTGATCTTCAATGCCGTTTTCATAGTAAAATTCGCTTTCATCAAAGGTTCCGTCCGCATTCTCCCAAGAAAAATGGAAGCGGATCCCTGCGTTGACGATTGCTTGGCGATCAAGCATATTTTCAAAATATTCACGCGGAATGGCAGTGGAGGTGAAAACCTCAAGGTCAGGCTTCCATGTGACGACGGTACCCGTGCGCTTTTCTTTCTTTGTCAAAAGCGGTGTACGGATCAGCTCGCCGTCGGGGTCACCCTTTTTGAAGTTCATTTCGAGCATTTCGTTTGTGCGGTAAGACTGCACCTTCATAAACTCGGAGCTATACTGCGTTGCCGCGGCACCAAGACCGTTCAAACCGAGCGAATATTGATAAAGTGCATCTTCGCCTGCGTTATTGTTGTATTTACTACCTGCGTAAAGCTCACAGTAAACAAGCTCCCAGTTATATTTGCCTTCTTTTTCGTTGTAATCCAGCGGCACACCGCGTCCGAAATCCTCGATGCGAATGGTGCCGTCCTTGAAGATTTTTGTGTTGATGACGTTACCGTAGCCTTCTTTCGCTTCGTCAACGGCATTGGAGAGGATCTCAAAAACAGAATGTTCGCAGCCTTCCAACCCATCGGAGCCGAAAATGACGGCGGGACGTTTTCTCACGCGGTCTGCACCTTTGAGCATGGTGATACTGTTATTATCATATATTTTCGTTTTCTTTGCCATTTTCTTGACCGTACCTTTCTTAAAACTTTTTGATCGTATGTAAAAACCGAAAAACGGTTGATTTATCGAAATTTTCTGTTATAATTATTTAGTAGATATATGTGCGCACGCTCCACGAAAAGAGAAAGTGCGCCGCATTTCAAAGACTCTGTCTTTTTATTATAACATACATATTTTACAGAATCAAGAAAAAAATCTCAAAACACCCGTTCGGAGGAAATATGAAACTTCAGGAAATTTTGGAAAGGGAAAATCTTGATGCGTTTGCGGTGCTTCCATTTTCTCTTTGCAACTGCCGCCGTCCCGATATCATCACACGGCGCGGCGTTTCAGACAAGGATATCAAAACGGCGATCCTCTTTCTGATCCCGTATTACGTTGGTGGCGAAAAAGGAAATATTTCTCTTTATGCCCGTTCGGGAGATTATCATTTTTATAGTGACGCCCTCTTTGCGCGTATCCTTCCGCTTTTGGAAGAGGAATACGGTGGGCGTTTTCTCGGCTTTGCGGATAAATCTCCGATCGAAGAAACCCGTGCGGCAGCACTTGCAGGTCTTGGCAAGATCGGTGATAACTATATGCTCATCAACGAAAAATATGGTTCTTTTGTTTTTCTGGCGGAGATACTCACCACCAATCCGCCTGAAACGTTCGGCTTTTCTGAGGATAAGCTTTCTCATTGTGGGGAAACGGAATGTCTGCATTGCGGTGCTTGCAAAAAAGCTTGCCCCATGATCAAAGAAAATATGCCTTGCCTTTCCGCGCTTACGCAGAAAAAGGGCGAGCTTTCCGAGGAGGAAGCGGCGTACCTTCGTAAATACGGTTCTGCGTGGGGTTGTGATATCTGTCAGCTTGTTTGTCCGATGAATGCGGAAATCTTGAAAAAGGGCATGGAAACGCCGATCGACTTTTTCAAAAAAGATCGGATCTCCACTTTGACCGGGGAACTTCTTGACAGCATGACCGACGAAGAATTCGCTCGCCGAAGCTTTTCATGGCGAGGGAAAGCACCTCTTTACCGTAACCTTTCGATCCTGAAAAAATAAATTCGTATAAACTTCCGTTTTTCCGTGAAAAGTAACGGTAAATGGAGGTGAAGACGGTGAAATATAGCGAGCGAGATACGGTTTTAAAAAATCTTCGCGCGGAAAACAAAAGTCTTAAAAAAGAAAATGAATATTTGCGCCACCGCTTGGAGCAGCTTGGGGAACGTTCGCGTGAAAAAAGCAAGGAGCAAGCCGTACTGCTGGCGCGTCTTTCCACCACGCACGTGTCCCGTGCAGGTACGTATTTCGGTTATCTTTTGTTTCGTTTGCGCACGAGTCTTTGGTTTCGCATTTTTGATAAGACGAGCTTTGCGGTGAGAGGATTTCTCCTTGCCTCGAAAATCTGGCGTGTCATGATGGCGATCTTTGCGCTGATCGGCATCGGTGCGCAAGTGATCTTGGTGCTTGGTATTTTCACGGTGCTTTTACCTGCACTTTTGGTGTTTTCCGTTTTGATGGCGGCGATCCGCTTTTTCTCCTATCGCAAGTGGAATGCGTATTTTCAAAATATCGTGCAAAAGCAAAAGGTTTATATCCTTTTTTTGCCCAAAAAATACGAAAAAAACAATTATATTTTTCAAATGGCAAATGTTTTGTCCAAAGAGGGATTTGTGTTTGCGGTTTCCCGTTCCGTTTGGGACGGTGGTTTTCTCCGCTTACAAAAAGAAAACGAAAATTTTTATCAGATTCCTTTTGGTTATTATTTTTCACTGCGCAAACGCCTTTTGCTTTTCGACGTATTGCGACTGATCATCATTCATTAACGATATATAATATATTATGTAGGAAAGGAGAGATACGATGCTGGGTTTTATCTATGGCAGAACGGGCTCGGGAAAGAGCGACTTCGTTTTTTCGAAAATGGAAAAGAGTGCGGAATCGGGACGTGTGTATCTGCTCGTTCCCGACAGAGAAGCCGTTTCCGCCGAAAGCAGAGCGGCAGAACTTCACGGTGCAGGACAGATCGACGTCATTACGTTTGGACGTCTTTGCAATTATATTTTCCGTAAATACGGTGGTCTTTGTGTCGATTATATCGGCAAAGGTGCCAAAAAACTTATCATGCGCAACGTGATGAAATCGCTTTCCCCTATGCTGAAGGAATACAGCGGTGGGGGCGGTTTTGGTCTTTATGAAAAGCTTACGGCAGCGAGAAGCGTTTTGTATCAAGATAAGATCTCTCCTGCGGATCTCGATGCGGCGGCACAGACGCTTGGTTATACCTCGCCGCTCGGCAGTAAAACATCAGATCTTTCTCTCATTTTTGCTTCTTTTGATGCAGAGGTGCGTGAACGCTTTGAGGATCCCGACGGGATACTCACAAGGGCAGAGAAGCTTCTTGGTGAGCATGATTTTTTTGCAGGCAGTACTGTATATATTGATTCGTTTGATTCTTTTTCGTCACAGCAGTACGATATTTTATATCATATCATGCGTGGTGCGGAAAATGTTTTTGTCACACTCTCCTATCTTCCCGAAGATAAAAAAGATGCTTCGGTGCAAGCGCTGCTGGACACAGAGCGCCGCCTTCGCAAAACCGCGGCAAGAGCGGGGATAGAATCTTCGGGTGAGATCTTTTTGCGCACACCGCGTCGCTATCACAGTGAAGAGCTTGCGTTTCTTTCCACAGAGATCGCAGGGGGAAGCACTGTGCGTGCCGAATGGCGCGAAAAACCAAATGATATCACTCTTTTGCGTGCCGCGAATATTTTTGCGGAAGCGGAAGCCGCGGCGGTGGATATCTTGAGAAAGATCCGCGCAGGCGCGAGATTTCGTGAGATGGCGGTCATCGTGCGCGATACGAGTGTTTATGAAGGCGTTCTGGACGCTGTTTTCCGCAAGTATGATATTCCATATTTTCTCTCGTCCAGAAAAGACGTTGCGGAAAAACCGCTCGTGAAAATGATCTTTTCTTCGCTTTCCGTCTGTGAGCGCGGATTCCGCGGCGCGGACGTGATCTCTTATATCAAAGCAGGATATGCGGATATCACTCCCGATGAAACGGGTATTTTTGAAAATTACATTATTAAATGGAATCTGCGCGGCAAGCTTTTTACGGAAGACGAGCCTTGGTATATGAATCCGCGCGGATATGGTGCTGAGATGCGCGCCGAAGATGAGGCGATTCTTTCTCATCTTGCCGATGTGCGTGCGCGTGTCATCACACCGCTTAAAAATTTCTCCGCCGCCATACGTAAAGCAAAGACTGTGCGCGAGCGGGCAACACTCATCTTTGATTTTTTGTCTTCTCTCGGTGTTCCCGAAAAGCTTCTTTCGGACGCGGAAGATGCAAAAGCGAGAGGCGAGCTTGCGCTTGCTTCAGAAACGATCCAGCTTTGGAATGCGTTTTGCGCATCGCTTGATCAGCTGGTGGTGTCTTCGGGCGATACGGAAGCGAATCTCTTGGAATTTTCGCAGATGCTTTCCATGATTCTCATGGAAACGGATATCGGCAAGATTCCGACCTCTGTTGACGAGGTGACGATCTCCTCTGCGGCGCATACGATGCCGGGAAATTATCGCTTTGTTTACGTTCTCGGTGCCGTGGAAGGCAGTTTTCCGCAGAAGGTCAGCGAAGACGGACTTTTTTCCGAATATGAAAAAGGCAAGCTGGAAGAGATTGGTGTGGAATTTACAGACCGCTTGACAAGGCGCGTTTCCGAGGAACTTTCTTATTTTTACCGTGCGGCAACGCTTCCTTCCGAAAAATTATATGTCAGCTTTGCACATTACAGCATGTCGGGCGCGGAACAGAAGCCGTCTGTCGGTGTCAAGCGGATACGGTCGCTTTTTCCTGCGCTTACCGTCTCGGAATTTGAGCTGATGGATACGACAGAGCTTTTAGAAAGTAAAAAAGCATCGTTTGAATATGCACTTTCTCTGGGCGGCAATCTTGGCAAAGCCTTGCGTGAATATTATGAGAGCGATGCGGAATATGCGGAAAAGATGCGATATATGCAAACTCCGATCTCCGCGAGCGAAACGAAGCTTTCGCCCGATGCCGCAAGAGAACTTTTTGGCACAGATCTGAGGACCAGCTATTCTCGCCTTGAAAAATATATCAAATGTCGTTTTTCGTATTTTTGTGAATATGAGCTCGGTCTTCGCGATCAGATGCCTACGCATTTCGGTGCTTTGGATATCGGTAACTTTATGCACGGCGTTCTGGAAAAGACGGTGGCATGGCTTGCAAGCGGTGCTGAGGACGATATCGACGCGACCGTCGCGGATATCGCGAAAAATTATATCCTCTCGGTTTTCCGTATTACGGAGGAACAAGTGCCAAACCGTCTGCATCATCTTTTTGATTATCTGAGAAGAAGTGCCGCCGTATTTGCGCGGCAGATCAAAAAAGAATTTGATGTCAGCGAATTCCGTCCCTGTGATTTTGAGCTGACGATCGGGCATGGCGGCGATGCCGTTGCGCCGATGAAGCTTATGGGGGACGGTGTCAGCGTAGATCTGCGTGGTAAGATCGACCGTGTGGACGCCTACGAGGGCGGTGACGGCAAGCTTTATTTGCGTGTCATTGACTATAAAACGGGTGAAAAAACGTTTGATCTGCAAAACATCAAATTGGGCCTCGACATGCAGATGCTTCTTTATCTTTTTTCTCTTTGGGAAAATGGGGAAAAGCATTACGGCAAGGAGATCGTCCCTGCGGGTGTTTTGTATGCCGGCATCAAGCCGCCTGCCGTTGACCTTCGCATCGGTGAAACGGAAAGCGAAGGGGACGTCGGCGTGAAGCGAAGCGGTATTTTTCTGCACGAGGAAGAAATCTTGCGTGCGATGGATCCGGCTTTGGAAGGGGAATGGATCCCCGTGAAAAAACGCGATCTGGAAAAAGGCAAGCAAAATCTTTTGGGACTCGATGCTTTTTTGCAGATGAAAAAGGAAGTGACCGAAACGGTGCTTCGCTATGCAAGTGAGCTTGGAAAAGGGGAGGCTTCGGCAAAACCGCTTTCCGTCGGTGGCAAAAAGCCGTGTGAATATTGCAAAATGCGCGCGATCTGCCGCACGTAGTTGAGGCTCCGTCTCAAACTCTGCACGAGACTCTGCCTCGTGGCTCCGCCAAGGGGCGTACCCCTTGGAACCCAATGTGGGAGTGGATCTTCTCTTAAAAAGAGAATAGGCATAAATAATGAAAAAACATTACATATATATAAATAACAAACATATCGGAGGTATATTTTGAAAATTCCGGAAAGAATCTTAAAAAAAGTTGAAAAACCTGCTCGTTATACGGGCGGCGAATGGGGACAGACCGTTAAGGATAAAAACGCTGTCGACGTGCGTTTTGCCTTCTGTTTCCCCGATACCTATGAGATCGGTATGTCCAATCTCGGCGTGCGTATCCTTTATCACGTGCTCAATTCCAGAGAGGATACTTGGGCAGAACGTGCGTATGCACCGTGGGTAGATATGGAAGCTTGTATGCGTGAGGAAAATATTCCTCTTTGGGCGCATGAAAGCGGCGATCCGCTTCGTGAATTTGATATTCTCGGTTTTTCCATTCAGTATGAGCTTTGCTATACCAACGTGCTCAATATGCTTGACCTTGCGGGCATTCCGTTGCTTTCTAAAGACCGTGATGAATCTTACCCTATCATCATGGCAGGTGGTCCTTGTACTTACAATGCAGAGCCGATCGCAGATTATTTTGACCTTTGCATGATCGGTGAAGGTGAAGAAGTGATCGATGAATTGGTAACGCTCTATAAAGAACATAAAAAACTCGGCTTCAAGAAAGCGGAATATCTCCATGATGCCGCAAAGATCGAAGGTGTATACGTTCCTTCTCTCTATGAACCTTCCTATAACGAGGACGGGACGCTGGCAAAGGTGACGCCGCTTTATGATGATATTCCCACCGTGATTCGCAAGAGAATCGTGAAAGATCTCGATAAATCGCCGTTCCCCACAAAGCTTGTTATGCCTTTTATCCAGACCGTGCAGGATAAGATCACGCTCGAAGTATATCGTGGTTGTATCCGTGGCTGTCGTTTCTGTCAGGCTGGCGTGGTTTGGCGTCCCGTTCGTGAAAAATCCGTGGAGGTGCTTACCGAGCAGGCGAAAGTTCTTTCCGATGCGACGGGTTACGATGAAATGACACTTTCTTCCCTCAGCATCAGTGACTACACTTGCATTGATAAGCTGACCGACGAGCTTTTGACATGGACTGATGAAAAGAAAATTTCGCTTTCTCTCCCTTCGCTTCGTGTGGATAGCTTTACAAAAGAGCTTATGGATAAGATCTCTACGGTTCGCACAGGCTCGCTTACCTTTGCGCCCGAAGCAGGTACACAGCGTCTTCGTGACGTTATCAATAAAAACGTGAAAAAAGAAGACCTTCTCCGCGCTTGCCGCGTGGCATTTGAAGGCGGAAAAACACAAGTTAAGCTTTATTTTATGCTGGGACTTCCCACCGAAACCAATGAAGACCTTGACGGCATCAAGGATCTTGCGGAAAGTGTAATTCATGAATTTTATCAGACACCTGGCAGACCGAAAAAAGCACCGGGTGTGACACTTTCCACCGCTTGCTTTATTCCGAAACCCTTTACAGCATTCCAATGGGAACCCCAGTGTGATATGGAAACACTTCTTGAAAAGCAGAGATATCTTGACGGTAAGATCACCGACAGAAAGATCAAATATAATTATCACGATGCCAAAGTCAGCCGCATCGAAGCGGTATTCGCAAGAGGTGACCGTAAGCTCAACCGTGCGCTTGCCGAAGCACATAAGCTCGGTCTTCGTTTTGACGGTTGGGACGAGCATTTCCACTATGATCAGTGGCTGAAAGCGTTTGAGATGGCAGGTATTGATCCTGCATTCTATGCAAACCGTGAATTCGGCGAAGATGAACTCCTGCCGTGGGATAACATCGACGTCGGTGTCACAAAAGAATTTTTGCTCCGCGAGCGCCATCGCGCACACGGGGAAACCACAACGAAAAATTGCCGCGAAGCATGTAATGCTTGCGGTGCAAATTGCCTTGGAGGTGAACGCTCATGCTGTCCCAGTCTGAAAAAATAAAGATCCGTGTGAAATTTTCCAAAACAGGAAGCCTTAAATTCATTTCTCATCTTGATTTGAACCGCACGGTAAAATCCGCATTTTTGCGTTCCAAGCTTCCAATCTGGTATACGAAGGGATATAATCCCCACCCGAAAACTGTTTTTTCTCTTCCGCTTTCCGTAGGTACGGCAAGCCTTTGTGAATTTATGGATTTTGCGATCGTGGAACCTGTTTCGGGAGAAGTCATCTGCCAAACGCTCAACAGCGTATTTCCCGATGGTCTTCGTGCTATCGAAGCGTATACGCCTGAATCCAAATTTCATGATATCGGCTGGGCGGATTATGAGATCCGCATGGAAATTGCAGATGCCAAAGAAGCCGTGGAAAAGGTGAAAGCGGCGCTTGCCGGTGAGATCGTGATCG
Source organism: uncultured Lachnospiraceae bacterium (assembly GCA_964466625.1). GTDB lineage: Bacteria > Bacillota > Clostridia > Oscillospirales > CAG-272 > QALR01. Next base: position 9,346 of record CAYXQF010000022.1, read on the forward strand.
AAAAAACCACCAAGATCGGCACGAGAACGCTGGAGATCAATCCTTTTGTGAAGGTTCTTTGTGTGAAAGAAGATGATGGCGAGCTGGTGCTTTCGCTTCGCCTTTGCTCGGACGATGCGAATTTCATCAATCCGAAATATATCATTGATTTTATTACCGAAAAGACAGGTGTTCTCACAGAAAAAGATGATTACACCGTTTGCCGTACCGCCGTTTACCGTACGGACGGTGAAACACCTTTTCGCTGATAACTATTGCAAAATCAAGCCTTTTATGATATTATAATGGTGTATTAACAAGTGAACAAAAAGGAGTGATTGCTATGGCAAAAAAACAACAGGACGAAAAAATGGAACTTCTTTTCAAAGCGATACTTACCTTGCAAACGGTGGAAGAATGCTATGATTTTTTCGGAGATCTTTGCACAAAAACAGAGCTTCGCGAAATGTCTAAGCGTATGTTTGCAGCAAAGCAGATATTTGAAGGCGCAAAGTATGCCGAGATCGTTGAAAAAACGGGACTCAGCACTGCCACGATCACCCGTGTCAACGGTTGTCTCAGAGATGGCAATGATGGTTATGTGAATGTGCTTTTGCGTCTTGTGGAAGAAGATAATCAATAAAGAAAGGAATTATTTATGATGAAAAAAACAGTGATCGTGACCGGTGCTTCCCGTGGCATCGGCAGAGCAATTTCCTTGAAGCTTGCATCGGCAGGTTTTACTGTGATCGCGGCGGCGAGAGCGAATGCGGAAAAGGCGGCGGATTATATCGCGGAGCTTCAAGCGCTTTCCCCTGATTCCATTTACGTTCCCACGGATATCTCCGTTGATGCGGACAGAAAAAATCTCGTGGATACCGCTATCGCGAAATTCGGCAAGATTGATATCCTTGTCAACAATGCGGGCGTGGCGCCGCTGGAAAGAAAGGATATTCTCGAAATGAGCGAGGAGAGCATGGATAGACTCCTCGGTATCAACCTCAAAGGTACCTTTTTCCTCACACAGTACGTGGCAAACAAAATGATCGAGGGCGGTTTCGGTGATATGATCGTCAACGTGACCTCGATGTCTGCTTATACCGCGAGCATCAGCCGCGGTGAATACTGCATCTCCAAAGCAGGACTTGCGATGGCAACCGATCTTTTTGCGGTTCGTCTTGCGGAATATGGCATCAACGTATATGAGATCCGTCCGGGTATTATCCGCACGGATATGACCACCACCGTTTCTGCCAAATATGAAGCGCTCATCGCGGACGGACTTCTTCCCATCGCGCGTATGGGCGAACCCGAAGATATTGCAAATGCTGTTTTCGCACTTGCGAGCGGTCTGCTCAAATATTCCACGGGTGAAGTGCTCAACATTGACGGCGGTTTCCACCTGCGCACGCTTTAATGGAGAAAACTATGGATTTTTTGACGATCGACGGACTGAAAATTCCGCATTACAGAAAAAAAGCGATCATCGTTGGTAGCGGTGCTGCAGGATATAACGCGGCGGATTCGCTTTTTGATCTCGGTGTTACGGATATTGCCATTGTCACCGAAGGCAAAATGATGGGTACTTCCCGCAATACAGGCTCGGATAAACAGACGTTTTATAAGCTTAACCTTGCAGGCGGTGTTCCCGACAGCGTTTATGATATGGCAAAGTCGCTGATGCGTGGTGGCTCCATGCACGGTGATATTGCCTTGACCGATGCCGCACTTTCCGCCAGAGGCTTTTTTAAGCTTGTGGGACTTGGCGTGCCGTTTCCGATGAACGATTACGGTGAATATGTCGGCTATAAGACCGACCACGATGAAACCACAAGAGCAACCTCCTGTGGGCCTCTCACCTCGAAATTTATGACCGAAGCGCTTGAGCGCACCGTGACCGCAAAGGGCATTGAGATCCTTGATCGCCACCGCGTGGTAAAAATTCTCACGGAAAAGGGCAGAGCGCTTGGACTTTTGACACTTTCTCCCGATGCCGCAGGTGAAGAAAATCCGCTTGGCCTTTCATTGATTACGGCAGGGGATATCGTTTACGCTGTCGGTGGTCCTTCTGCGATTTATGCGGATACGGTTTATCCGCCGAGCCAAACTTCGGCGCTCGGCATCGCTTTTGAAGCAGGTGCGGCAGGTGCGAGTCTGACCGAATCGCAATACGGACTTGCTTCCGTGAAATTCCGTTGGAATCTTTCGGGAACGTATCAGCAGGTGTTGCCGCGCTACGTTTCCACCGATATGGACGGCGGCGATGAGCGTGAATTTCTTGATGACGTTTTTGCTACGAAAACAGAAATGCTCCATGCGATCTTTTCAAAGGGTTATGAATGGCCCTTTGACCCGAAAAAGACAGTCCCTGCAGGTTCTTCCCGTGTGGATCTTGCCGTTTTCCGTGAAAAAAGCCGCGGCAGACGTGTTTTCCTTGATTATCGTCGCAATCCTTCTGCGGCGATGACGGACGGCAGATTCGACGTTTCCGTGCTTTCCGAAAAAACGAGAGAATATCTCACAAATTCCGATGCCATTTTGGAAACGCCGATCGAACGACTTGAAAAAATGAATGCACCTGCAATCGCGCTTTATGCTTCCAACGGCATTGATCTGAAAAATGAAATGTTGGAGATCGCGGTTTCCGCACAGCATTGCAACGGCGGTCTTGCTGTGAAGAATAGCCGCGAAAGCACCACACTTCAAAATTTCTATGCTGTCGGTGAATGTGCAGGTACGTTTGGCGTGTATCGTCCCGGTGGTTCTGCGCTCAATTCCACGCAGACGGGAAGTTTGTTTGCGGCGCTTGATATTGCTTCAAAAAAAGCAGAGATCCCTATGGTTTCCTCGGATATTATGCAGGAAGTGAAAGCGTTTGCTCAAAAGCTTTCTGCCATGCGTGGTGACGTTTCTCGAGACACGGTGCTTGCGCGCCGCCTTACTTACGGAAAACGCATGTCCCAATGTGCCGCATTTCTTCGCGATCCGGAAAAGATCGAAAAAGCAATGGAAGATTGCAAACAGGATCTTTTGCATTTTGAAAAGGATCATGCTGTGGATTCCTCGCTTACACTTCACGATGCAATGATCAACTATGATATTTTGCTCACGCAGATGACGTATTTCGGTGCGATCCGCGATTATGTCCGCGATGGCGGTAAGAGCCGCGGTTCTTATCTTATTTTGAAAGACACGAGGGCAGATCTTCTTTCGCAAGAAGCAGAGATCGACACCGAACATGCCTCTTTCGTGCAGAATACGGTGCTTCAAAAAGATCTTTCCGTGACTTCATTTTTTGAGCCTTGCCGTCCGCTTCCCGAAAGTGAACAGTGGTTTGAAAAGGTTTGGAATAAATATCGCGAAAAACAAAATAGATAATAGAAAATCCCACAGAGAAAGCTCTGTGGGATTTTTGTTAGGGCAATAGTTGGATATTGAAATGGCTGTCTTTATCAATGGCGAAGAAATAGAGATACGATACGCTTCCGTCGCCTGCTTGGAATATCAGTGTGCCATCGGTGCCGCTCATTGCATATTGATCGGTGTAGCGGTGCAGCGTTTCCACCGCGAGGATCTTTTTCGTTTTGAAAAATTCTTCGTCACAAACGGTAAAAAGCGCATCAAGGTCAATGCCGTAAGCGTTTCCGAGCGCAAAGCACGAAAGCTGACTGACATTTGAAAAGCGATGGAAGGCAGTATTCTTTTCATATGTGGCAAGATGAGAAAAGATGGTGCTATCGGTCGTGGTACCGTTTGCCAAAAGATATGGCGTGATGACGGTGCCGTCACCTGCTGTCGTGGTTTCTTCTTCCGCTATGGTAGTTTCGACCGCGGTAGCTGCTGTTGTGGTCAGTACGGTTTCCGTTGTGGTCGCATAAGTTGTGGTGGTGTATGTGGTTGTTGTCGTGGCATACGTTGCTTCCATGGTAGCTTCCGTTGTTGCGTACGTTGCTTCTGTGGTAGTCATCAAAGCTTCCGTGGTCGTGGCAAAGGTCATTTCCGTTGTGGTTTGCGCCGCTGTGGTGCCGGCTTCCGGCAGTGTGGCTAGGGAAGTCGTTCCCTCTGCAGGGAAGGCATCGTCATGAAGCTTATACACGTAAGTGCCAATGGGCAAGCAAATGGCAAGCACAAGCGAGCAGATGAGGGCACTGTTTAAGATCTTTTTGTTTCGCGCTTTTCTTTGCTTTTCATATTTTTCCGCTTTTTCAAAGACAAGACGGCGAAATTCATCGTGATTTCTCATAGCGTGTCCTCCTTTCCCATGGCTTCTTTGAGCGCATTTTTCGCGCGGTGAGCGATATTGGCAAGTTGCTTTTTCGTTTTTTTCATGATCTTTGCGATCTCATCGTTTTCCAGTTCTTCAAAGATCGAAAGGTGCAGATACGTTGCGTAATCGGGCGAAAGTGTACCGCAGAGCTTTTTGATATGCCGCATCTTATCATCAGCAAGAACCGTATTTTCCACGGAGATCACGTCAGCACTTTCCACGTCCATGTCTTCAAAGGAAACGTGTGAGCGATGTTTTTCACGGCGAATGTGATCAATGGCTTTATGTCTTGCGATGGCGAATAAATACGTTTTGAAGGAGCTCTTAAAGCTATAACGCTTTTTATGTACGACAAGCTCCATGAAGGTTTCGGCAGCGAGATCTTCCGCATCTTCAAAGTTTTTCACATATTGATATAGAAAATAGATGAGTCTGTCATGATAGGCGGTGATGATCTCATCAAAACCGCTGTTATCCCCGTCCAAAAACCGACGGTAACTCGTGGCGTCATCAATCATGGTTTGAACTCCTTTGGTTTTCCGTTACTTTAGTCGATGAAAAACGGTGATTTTCTCACCGTTTGCTAAAAATTTTTTAAGAGGTTTCCGTTTGCGGAAACCTCTTTGAGGTCATCTGTTATTTTCAATGTCTTTTCTCGTAAAGTAATATTTTTTATCACAGAAACGGCAACAAACTTCGATCTTTTCATCGTTTGCAAAGGTTTCGTCCAGCTCCTTATCGGAGAAGCAAGCAAGTGCATCGAGAATTCTGCCTCTTTCGCAGTCACAGCGATATTCCGCATCAAATTCATCGAAGATATCGTATTCAATGCCGTTCATGATGCGTGCGAGGATTTCTTCATTGGTCATGCCGCTGTCAATGAGCGCAGAAACGTTGCTCATCAGCGGAAGATTTTTTTCGATCGCAGATACGGTTTCTTCCGCGGGATAGGGAAGAAGCTGAACCATGATGCCACCTGCCGCACGGCAGGAAAGATCGGTATCGACAAGAACACCGAGGGAACAAACGGTAGGGATCTGTTCGCTTGTAGCAAAATAAGAACAGATATCCTCTGCGATCTCGCCGCTTGTGATCTCGGCATAACCTGTCTGAGGATCACCCGCGCCTTCGTCACGAATGACGCAAAGCTCGCCGCGACCGACGATGCCGCCGACGTCCAATTTGCCGTTTGCCTTGAGCGGCAATTCTGCGTTGGGATTCTGAATGTAACCCTTTACGTTGCCTTTATAGTCGGTGACGCCGAGTACGGTGCCTGCGATGCCGTCACCTTTGAATTTGAGTGTCAAGGTGCTGTTTTTTTCCTTGAGCATGGTACCCATGAGGGAAGTTGCCGTGATGACACGACCGAGCGCCGCCGATGCGGTAGGAACGGTCTTGTGATAAGCGATGGCTTTATCCACAATCTCTGTGGAATTGATGATCAGAATGCGTGCCGCACCATCGCGCGTCATGGCACGCAAAACGTTATTTTTTTCCATGAAAACTCCTTAAAGATTTTTAATCTATGCGTTATGCTCGCTTGCAGATGAAGAAACAGCGGTCGGATTTCTCTGTCAAGGGAGAAAAATCCACGTCTCCCACTTTTGCAAGTACGGAAAGACCTGCTTCTTTCAGCATTTTCTCAAGACGCGGCAAGAGATAGCGGCGTTGCTTTTGTTCTTCGTCAAAACGTTTCCAGCCCATCTTATCTTTCACAAAAAAGGTGAGATAAAAATGACAAAGTCCTGTTTTTTTCTGATAATAATTTTGCCAGGAAAGGAAAAGATCGTCATATTCATAAACGAAAGCATTGTCCGCGAGAATATTTTCGTATTTATAAGGTGTGCTGACGTCAAAAATAAAAAGACCGTTTTCAGAAAGTGTTTCTTTCACACAAGAAAAACAGGAAAGCACATCTTTGGGAGATGTGAGATAATTGATGCCGTCAAAACTGCAGATGATGCCATCGAAAGCGCTGCCTGCATCAAAAAGTGCGATATTTTGCTCCGAAAGGCGAATTTTCAGCTTCTTTTCTTCGGCTTTTTTTGCGGCAAGAGCGAGCATTTCGGACGAGAGATCCAGCCCTGTCATTTCGTAGCCCGCTTCAGCGAAAGGAACGGTGATAAGACCTGTGCCGCAAGCAAGGTCAAGAATTTTTTTCGGTTTTTCACCATAGATCTCAAAGCATTTTTCATAAAATGCGACCCAAGAGGCATAGTCCACGTCCTCCATGATGCGATCATAATAGGTGGCAAGAACGGAATATTGTTCAGTCATGAGTTCGTCCTTTTTTTATTCGTATTTGCAGGGAGGCTTGTGCCTCCCTTTTTTTGTACTATAGGAAATTGCGCAAACCCAGCCTCGCCGTTTTGCATTGTTTTGGTACAAGCAAAATGTGGATAGACGAGCAACTTCGGGTGGGCGTTGCCCACTTATTTTTTTGCCATCAGTTCGCGGTAGAGAGGCAGATAAACCTCTTGATCGCGAATGGGACAACCCGTGGGACGGGAAGCAACCTTGAGTTCCACGCATTTACTGCAAGCAAGACAGCATTTGTTCGGATTGACTGTGCCTGCGATCATGTCTTTGGCAAAGCCCTCATAAGCGAATGCCATTCTGCCAAAGCCGACCATGGAAGTGAAGCCATTTTCGATCGCGCCTGCCGCAACGTAAGGAGCAAATTCACGCAGATAGCTGTATCCCGTGCCGATCATGGTGATGTCGGGGAAAGCTTGTTGAATTTCTTTTGCGCCTGTGATGAGTCTTTCCAGACCAACGAGCGGGTGCTCGGGAGGCATATAAGAGCCCTTGTTATAAGGACGGTTGACGTGAGGTTTGAAATAAGGCGAGCCCATGGTCATATCAATGAGAGAAACACCTTTTTCATGGAGCTTTTCCACGAGCATTTTGGTTTCCGTAAGATCGGGAGCTGTGGGCTTTTCCTTGGTGACCGCAAAGCCGTAAGGATATTCGATCATGTCGGAAAGGGAAAGACGAGAGCCGAGAATGAGATCCTTCGGAACGACAGCACAGATCGCGTCGGTCACGTCGAGCATGAGGCGGCTTCTGTTTTCAAAGGAACCGCCGTATTTACCTTCGCGCGTATAAGCGGAGAGAAGCTCGTTCAGCAGATACTGGTGGCAGGATTTGATGTCGATGCCGTCAAAACCGGCTTCCACGGCAAGCTTTGCCGCTTTTGCGTAAAGCTCAGGCAGACGGTCAAGATAATCGTCGCTGACGACGGGGACGTCCTTGTCACCGGGACGGATCGCTTCAAAAGGCAAGCTTCTGGTGGCAAAGATGGGGTGGGGTGTCGCGCTGTTTTTGGAAAATCTGCCCGAATGGGTAAGCTGTGCCATCATGGGCGCATCGGTGATATTTTTCACTTCTTCCAAAAGAGATTTATAAGCATCGACGTTTTTCTCCGTGATCATCAGCTGATGATCGGAGGTTCTGCCTTCGGGAACGATGGAGATCGCTTCGGACCAGATGAGTGCTGCACCGGAGGAAGCAAAGCGGCGATAGCGACGGCGGCTAAGCTCGCCGGGGGTGCCGTCGGGCAAGCCGTCAAAGCCTTCCATTGGGTGTGTGACGAGTCGATTTTTCAGAATTTTTCCCCCTGCTCTTGTGGAAACCTTTTGCGGCTGACCAAGGACGGCAAAATCTTTGGAAAACGGGATCTCATAGCCGTTATCTTCGAGATATTTGCGGAGCTGATCAGGGGAGGTGAAGGAAAATGTATAGTTGTCTTTTTTATCGTAAGCAAACATAATGAGTTCTCCTGTCAAACAATATTGGTTAAACTTTTTTTAGAATTTTTTATGAGGTCACGCTTCCTCAAAGAGGATCTCTATGCGAGTGTAGCCTTTGCTTGGTGTGATATCCACGTCAAGATAGGTGGAATTGCCAACTTTTGAAATCGTAAACGGTGTCGGCTTTTCGTCGATCAAAAGAGCAGAAGCGCTTTTTTCGGCGGGGAGCAGTATGTGCGCTGCGATCTTTTTCGCAGGAGAATACACATCGTAGCGCATACCTTCGTTTTTTAAGATATAACGTACGTCTACCATCGTATGGCTGACTTCATAGCCGGTGATGTATCGAAGCTCCGTGTAATGCGTAACAGGGAACTTGGGGGAGAAAAACATCTCATCATAATTTACGCCCGTGTCATTGATGCCTGCGAGTCCTTCGTCCACAGCACTGATGAATGCCGCGGCACCCCATGCGCTGGGACCCCCCTCGGGTTGCGGTGTGGAATCGGGATAATAGAGGAAATATGCCGTTCCGTCACGCTCAACGAGCTTCATAAAGCGGCTTACGATATCCCAGCCGTATTCCTCATAGCCGTTGTTGAAGGCGGCTTTGGCAAGCTCTCCTGCGGTAAAGGGCGAGATCGCGCCATTGACGTATCTGCCGCGCTTGAAATGGGAGAACGTCGGATACGGCGGATCGATCGAAAACCATTCAGCAAAGCAATCTGTGCGCTTACGTCTTGCCATATATTCTTCGATGACGGAACGCGATTCCTCCACGCTCATGAGTCCGCGGTTCATATCATACGTATTGGAAAGAGAAAGGCGTTCATTTTCGAGATCGTCAATGCCATCGTGATTCAGATGAAGCTGATGGATAAAGAATTTGCCGTTCCAGAGATATTTGAAGATGTTTTCTTTCATAATAGAGGCGCGTGCTTCCCAACTTTCCGCTTTTTCTTCATTTCCGAGACGGCGGTTGAGCCATGCAAGCTGGTGCATCGCTTGATATACACCCGAATTATCCCCGTGCATGATGGACATCGGGGAATCGGGAGCGATTCTGCGGTTGGTACTGGAATCGGGAAGGGGCGTGAAATCCCATGTGTCGATGGTGAAGGGGCGTTTCACAAGACCGCGCGCTTTATCCCAGCGTTTTTCGTCGGAGGTGATGTAGTCGATGCCTTTTTCCAACTTCGGAAGGACCTTTTTCAGCCATTCATCATCGCCCGTTGTTTTGTAAAGATAGACCGCACCCTCGACGATAAGATATTCAATATCCGCTTCGAGCTCCAAACGAATGAGTGCGACGTTATCTTCTGGATACATGATATAGCAATCTTCGTTCACAAAGCTCCAGTGCTTGTCATCAAGCTGCTTGATCATCTCATAATACTGTCCGTCCTCGCGCTGTGTTTCGATGATGAAATCCAAAAAGGATTTCAGATCGTATTCCCAGTGGCGCATCGCCTTCATCACGTGAACGTGATCTCGAATCCAGTTTTTGTCAGTCATCAGGATCTTGCCATCGATGAAAACAAGACTTCTGTCCGCATAGATGTTGCTTCTAAGTTGATGAAGGAAAAGTCCGAGATCGGGATCGGTTGTTGTCAGAATGGAGGGAAAACCGAGCTCACGGTTATTGTATGTACCGCATTTTCTACCATCAATATTTCTCGCGGGCAGGGGGTGTTCAAATTTAATCATAGACGCGTCCTTTCTCCGTGGTTGGTCTGAACTTAAATGGAAGCGAGCTTTTTGTCAGCTGCTTCAAAATACGCGGTGGTTGCTTTGCCGCGACGAATGAGTTCTTCCCAGATCGCGTAAATGCAAGCGTTCCAGCCCTGATTTGCCTTTACGCCGATGCCTTTGATGGTATGCATATATTCGTGAGTAGCGCCGTCATAGTCAAAGTCAATGAAAAGGCGCTCGGTCATGTTCTTTTCTGCGTCGGAAACACCGTGGAGATGTGCCACGATGTGGAAGAGCATCTCATAAATGTGATAGGAGCCGCCGTTGGCATAGCGTCCCGTTTCGATGGTGTCAAAGCCGGAATGTACGTAGCCGTTCAGACCAAAGGCTTCGACGGGGAGGAAGGAGCCGTCGGGCGCGGAAACGATCTTGATGCCGTAAGGTGTCTTGGAAGCGCCGTCCACGATCTTGTGATAAGTCTTTTCGATCATTTCATCGGGAATGAAAAGCTCGTCAAAGAGCATGAAGTAAAGCACTTCACCGAGTGCGACGTCGACAGCCAAGAACTGCTTCTTTTCACTCATCGGAATGTATTCGCCGTTCCAAAGGGACATGTAGCGCGCAAGCGCTTTTTCCTTGCGGTCGCCGATGTCGTAGCCCATGCGTTTTGCGGATTCGAGCGCACAAATGAGAAGGCTCTGGGTGTATGCGTCTACATCGTCAAATTCATAGCAGCAGATGTCGAACCAGTTGCGGAAAGAGCCGTCTTCCCGACAGTTGGGATAAAAACCGCCGTCGGCTGTGAATTTATCCATACAGGCAAGAACGGTTTCAAAAGCCATATCCGCACGGTTGCGGTTGACTTCTTTGCCTGCCTTGAAGCTTCTGTAAGACCAGATGAGGTACATCAGCGGATTTTCTGCTTCCTTGAATTCATAATCCAGAGCGCGGTAACATTCGTTTGCGATCTCGTCACCGAGGATCCACGTCTGATAGAAAGAATCGCGGAAATATTGCGTGTTGGCGTATTCAATGCCTGCAACGACCCATCTTTCACTTCTGCCTGTTTCGTTTTTGCGAATGTGCATATAGTTGCTCGCAAAGCAGATCGAGCGATAAAGAGAGTCACTGCCATTTCCCCATACCTTTTCGATGGCAACGAATGCCGCACGGCGAATGGTCTTGAGGGTATCCGCATCGCTTTTCAGCGCGATAAAGCGGAACGTGTGTGTTTTTCCTTTGCCGATGGGGTGGAAAATAGGGCCAAAAGGATCACTTGTGGGGTTATTCGGTGTGCCGCCCTTGTCACCCGAGGAAAGATAAAACGCTTTTTCTTCGGGAATGATATGCTGTGTGGTGGCGTTTTCAAAATAAGAGGGGTTATCGGAAATGAAAATATCCGTGCCGCTTTCGGTCACGGCGGCTACCATCGGGATCGCACTGCGTTCCATCTTGAAATGATAACGGGTAACGTCATGCGGACTCTGACGGAAGATGCGCTCATTTTTGCAAAGACCTGCGAAAGAATAAAATTCCGCGTTGCCTTCTCCCGCAAGGGAAAGATAAACGTCAGCGTCATTTTCTGCAGAAACGGTTACTTCGACCACGGTGTAGCCGTTTTTGGCTTTTGCGGAGATTTCTACGGAATAGGGAGAAATCTCGATCTTTTTCTCTCCGACCTCAAAAAGCGGAAGCGCTTCCGCGATCTTGATATTTTTTTCAGGGGTGTGAAGGATATAGCTGTATTGCATGAGAAATTCTCCTTGATGGTTTAGATATTGGCAAGCTTTTTGTCTGCTTCTTTGAAGAAGCGCGGCGTTGCCTTTCCTTTTTCGATCAGCTCATTCCAGATCGCCCAGATCGCCGCATTCCAGCCTTGGTTTGCTTTGACACCGTTGCCTCTGATGGTGTGGTTATATTCGTAAGTCGCGCCGCCGTAGTCAAGGTCGATGAAAAGGCGGTCGATGAGATTTTGCTCTGCGTCGGGCATGCCGTGCAGATGACCTGCGATGTGGAAAAGCATTTCATAAAGATGCCAAGAACCGCCTCTGTGATATCTGCCCTCATCAATTTTGGGATATGCCTCGTTCAGATAGTCGCCGTTTGCCAGAATGTCAACGGGGAGGAACGAGCCGTCCTCGGCGGCGATGATCTTGATGCCGTAGGGCGTTTTCGCGGGACCGTCACAGACCTTGCGATAGCTCATTTCAAACATTTTCTGATCAATGAAAAGTTCATCGAAAAGAAGATAGTGGATCACTTCGCCGACGGTGAAATCGAGGGCGAGACATTGTTTTTTGGCGCTGAGAGGGAAGAATCTGCCGTTGAAGAGCGCGTGATAGCGGTGAAGTGCTTTTTCTTTGCGATCGCTAACGTCATAGCCGAGTCTTTTTGCCGATTCGAGTGCGCAGATCAGCAAACTCTGATTGTAGAGATCAATGTCGTCATGCGCAAAGGCGCAGGTGTCGAACCAAGAACGGAAATCACCGCCCGGCTGGCATTGGGGATAATATGCGTCATGCGGTTCGTATTTTTCCATGCCGAGGAGTACGTTCTGAAAAGCATGATCCAACTTTTGTTTGTCGATCGGTTTGCCGTTTTGCGTATTGCGATAGGACCAGATCAGATAGATGAGCGGATTTTCCGCATTCTTTAATTCATGGTTGAGAGCGAGATAGCTCTGTTCTTGTGTATCCTTGTCCAGGATCATGGTTTGATAATAGGCATCGCGCACGTATTGCGCATTGGCATATTCAATGCCCGCAACGACCCATTTGTCACTTCTGCCCGTTTCGTTTTTGCGAATGTGCATATAGTTGCAGGCAAAGCACATGGCACGGTAGGGGGAATCACTGCCGATACCCCACACCTTTTCGATAGCGAGATATGCGGCAAGACGAATGGATTTGAGGTTTTTGGCGTCGCTTTTCAGCGCGATGAAACGGAACGTATGGGTTTTGTCTTTATCAATGTGATGGAAGATAGGAGAGAAAGGATCGCTTGTGGGATTATTCGGCGCGCCGCCCTTATCACCCGAGGAAAGATAAAAAGCTTTTTCTTCGGGAATGATATGCTGTGTGGTGGCATTTTCAAAATAGGAGGGATTGTCGGAAATGAAGATGTCCGTGCCACCTTCGGTCACAGCGGCTACCATCGGGATCGCGCTTTGCTCCATCTTGAAATGATAATTTCCCGCATCGTGAGGGCTTTGACGGAAGATGCGTTCATTTTTGCAAAGACCTGCGAAAGAATAAAATTCCGCGTCGCCTTCGCCCATAAGAGAAAGATAAACGTCCGCGTCATTTTCTGCAGAAACCGTAACTTCGACCACGGTGTAGCCGTTTTTGTCTTTTGTGGAGATCTCCGCGGAATAGGGCGCAAGCGCGATCTTTTTCTCTCCGACCTCAAAAAGCGGAAGCGCTTCCGTGATCTTTATGTTTTTTTCGGGAGTGTGAAGTATGTAGCTGTAATTCATTTTCTTTTTCTACTTAAAATTAAGCCATGGTTGCGAGCATTTCGAGCGAAACGCTGTGCAAAGGTGCTTCTCCTGCCGCAACTTTTCTGTATTCTTCATACATATAGTCCGCCATGCGGTGTGTTTCATAGCCGATACTGCCTGCGATGTGAGGTGTGAGAATGATATTTTCAATGCCGTAGAGCGGGCTGTCCGCACGCGGCGGTTCTTCGGGATCGGTCACGTCGAGGAGTGCTGTGCGATAGGGGTGCGCTTTCATTTCGTCCATCAGCGCTTCCATATCCACCTGCGCGCCGCGGCCGAGGTTGATGAAAGTTGCGCTTTCGTCCATCATTTCGAGAAGCTCGCGGCTGATGATACCCATGGTTTCAGGCTTGTTGGCAATGTGATTGGAGATGACGTGACAGGTCTTGAAAATTTCTTCAAGACTTGTTTTTTTAACGCCGAGAGCCTCTGCTCTTTCATCGGAAAGAAAAGGATCGAAAACAAGCACTTCCAGATCAAAGGGACGAAGAAGCTCAATAACACGCGAACCGATCATACCTGCGCCGAGAATGCCTACTCGTGTGCCGTAGTTGCCGGGATAATAGTAGTTCGGATCATTGTTTGTCCACTCCTCGCGTTTTGTGACACGGCGGCGGAAAAATCCTTTGTTGGAAAGCAGGATCTGACCCACGGTAACTTCCGCAACGGGAACACCGTTGGCACGCCATGCGGAGTGAACGGAGATACCAAGTTCAAGGAAAGGCTTCGCAAAATACTGAACCGTTCCTGCGGCATAGAAAACGCTCTTCAGATTCGGAAAATATTCGGTGATCTCCTCTTTTGTGAGCGGGAGCATGCCCCAAGTGGAAAAGATATAATCCACTTTCGCGGTTTCTTCTTTTCTGCTTTCAAGCTCTTCCATGCTTTTGATCGGTACGATGAAATCAAGTTCAGTGCCGAGCTTCTCCTGAAGCTCTTTGCTGTAAACGTGTCCGATATTGAAAAAACGTCTGGAAACAAAAACTGCTGTCATGGTGGTTCTCCTTTGGTTTTGATTGTATTTTAGCGTTTATTTTTTGAAAACAAAATGTTTGGGCAAACCGCCTTCGAAGGTGAGTTTGGGTTCACCGATCACAAGCGGAGCGATATAAGCAAGGCATTCTTTGGTCACACCATTGCCTCTTTCGTTGATATATTCGCGGGGAACACTGCGAACAGCATTGGCAATTCCTTCAATATCGGAACTGTCGATGCCGATCTCATAATTTTCGCCTTCACCGCGAACGAAGATCATCATCTTACCGGATTCGCCGCTTGCTGCATACCATGCCGCTGCACGGCCGATGGAAACAGATTCGTCAAGGTCGGTCTTAGAGGCAAGATGAGAAGCACATCTTTGGGGGAGGTTGAGCTCGATGGAACGAACCTTGCAGCCGAATTTGTCTTTGACGGCAAGCTCAAGCGCTTTGCCTGTGCCGGAGAGATATTTGTGACCGAAAGCGTCGACAGCGCCGCTCTGTGTGCCTTCGCCGACGTAAGTGCCGTCAGCGGTGCGCACACCTTCGGAAACGGCAACGACAACGTTCGGGTGCTTTTCAAAGGCTTTTGCAATATCTTCATAGAATTTATCGTAGTCAAAAGTTACTTCGGGAAGATATACAAGATCGGGGGTAACATCGGAATAGAGAGAAGGAAGTGCCGCGGAAGCGGTGAGCCAACCGGCATCTCT
>CAYXQF010000023.1:0-24019 GCA_964466625.1 uncultured Lachnospiraceae bacterium
TAGTCAAAAACATTTGAAATATAATCGGGGAAATACGAATATCTTTCACGAGAGGATTGGAACGCTTAAATCACATTTTAAATCATCAGTTTAAGAATCACAGCGATAGACAAAGAAAAATTACTTTTCGACAAAACAATCTCTTGATTTCCACGGATTTCATTGCTATAATAAAGATAGAATTTTTCCTATCAAATGATTGAAGTAAAGGAGCTTGCAAACGATGAAGAATATTTTGGAGAAAAAAGGCTTTATTTGTGACATGGACGGCGTTATCTATCATGGCAGTAAGATTTTGCCCGGCGTTGCGGAATTTGTTAACTGGATGATCGACAACGACAAGAAATTCGTTTTTCTGACGAATAGCCCTGAAAGAACACCGCATGAGCTCAGCATGAAGTTGGAAAGAATGGGACTTTCCGTTCATGCGGACCATTTTTACACCAGTGCTATGGCAACTGCGGAATTTCTCCATAGCCAAGCTCCCGGCTGTACGGCTTACGTAATTGGCGAAGCTGCGTTGGCAAAAGCAATGTACGATCAGAAAATTTATATGAACGACGTAAACCCGGATTACGTTGTCATCGGTGAAACCAGAACATATTGCTTTGAAAAAATCGAAAAAGCAATTGAACTTGTGAATAAAGGCGCGAAACTGATCGGTGCGAACCCTGATACTGTAGGTGTGACAGAAAAGGGAATCATGCCTGCAACCGGTTCTCTCGTGGCGCCGATTGAGATCGCGACGGGCAAAAAAGCGTATTTTGTAGGAAAACCGAACCCCTTGATGCTCCGTCACGGACTCAAAAAGCTCGGTTGTCACAGCGAAGATATTGCATTTATCGGTGACAGAATGGATACGGATATCATCGCAGGTATCGAATCGAACGTGGATACCGTTCTTGTGCTCAGCGGTGTGACTGCCATGAGTGATATTGATAATTTCCCGTACCGTCCGAAATACATTTTGAACGGTGTCGGCGACATCGTAAAAGGCGTTTAAGAACAAAAAGACCATCGGAAAAATCCGATGGTCTTTTTTTATACTTATCTTGTTTTCAAAAATTCTTCCACTTCTTCTCTTGTGGGAATGGAGACGCCGGCGCCGGGACGGCTGACAGTGATAGCAGAAACGGCACTTGCGAAATGAATGGCATCGTCTGTGTTCATGCCGTTGCAGAGTGCTGTGCAGTAACCACCGATGAAACTATCACCTGCTGCGGTGGAGTCCACGGCTTTGATCTCAAACGCTTTTTTATACTTGATTTCTTTACCGACATTGTAGATGCAACCTTTGCTGCCGAGTGTGATAATAACGTCCTTTTTGCCATCATTATAAAGCGCTTTCAATGCTTTTTTTTCATCTTCATAGCCTGTGATGATTGCAGCTTCGTGTTCATTGGGAACAAGGATATCGGTATAAGAAAGAAGCTTTTTAGGAAGCTTTGCTGCAGGAGCGGGATTCAAAAGCACTTTCGCACCGCATTCTTTTACTTTTTCTGCGGCGTAAATGATCGTTTCCATCGGAATTTCGAGCTGGAAAATAACGATGTCCGCATTTTTGATGAGATCCATATTGGCATCGATCCAAGCAGGCGTCACTTCGTTGTTGGCACCACCATCGAGAATGATGTGATTATCGCCGCCGCAAACGGTGATCACGGCAACACCGGAATTGGTTTCGGCAACCTTTACACCCTTGGTATTGATGTTGTTTGCTTTGAGGTTGTTCGCCAAAAGTTCACCGAACGCATCGTTGCCGACAGCACCGATCATGTCCGCTTTTCCTGAAAGTTTAGCAACAGCAACCGCTTGGTTAGCGCCTTTGCCGCCGTAAGACGTCATGAAATTCTTTCCGTGGATCGTTTCTCCGAGCTTGGGCAAGATGTCTGTATTGATCACAAGGTCAATGTTGATACTGCCGATAATAAGAATATTTTTCATAAAAAATCCTTCTTTCTTTTGTATAAGTTTCATAAATTCTTCGATGTAATCATATCCACAAAATTCACCGCTGTGAAAAAGAGAAAGCACAGTTTCTTTGTCTGCAAGACGCATAGCTGTCGTTTCTTCCTTTTGCAGATGAATCTCTCGGGGATCAAAATCGCAAGTGAAAAGCCAAACGTCACCGTGCCAATCCCCACGCGTATAAGAGAGGATACACTTTTTTTCGGAATCTGTATGATCGAGCCCTGTTTCTTCCAGCGTTTCACGAAGCGCCGCCGTCACGGAATCTTCTCCGGTAAGCGCAGAGCCGCCGGTGCATTCCCAGCAGTTCGGAAAGGGAAATTTATCTGCCGCGCGTTTGGTGATGAGAAATTCACCGCGGCGGTTTTGCACCCAAACGTGGATCACCAGATGATACTCACCGATGCCAAGTGGTTTTCCGCGCTCATGTAGTTTTCCGGTTTTGTTTCTGTGGATATCGTAAACGTCCCAAAACTCTGCCATGGCTTTCCTCGCTTTTCTTTTCGTTACTAGTAAGGTTAACACAAAAAACATTTTTTGTCAAGCATGCTCGGGAATGCGCACGTTAACAAAACAGTAAAAAATGTTAAAGAAATCTTAAAGGGTACATACATTGATTTTATCACGCATGTGTGATATAATACAAAATCATAATTTGAAAATAAATGATCCTAAGGAAGGAGGTGAAGAGGCATTGCGGATTTTTTATGCGTTGCGTATCTTGCGGTGATTTCAGTTTTGTCCCATATCGTAGGTGAGCTTTTGCCGAGAAAATGGTTTCGGGAAGATCGGTTTCCGTTTCGTGCTTTTGCATGGGAAAACGACGGTAAGATTTACGAAAAGCTGAAGATCAAAAAATGGAAGACCAAGGTTCCCGATCTCAGCAAGATTTTCAAATATATGGTTCCTAAGAGGGTAGTGTCCTATAACGATGCGAAATCTTCTGATTTTGAGAATCTGGCGAAAGAAACTTGCGTGGCAGAATTGATACATGCGATAAATTGCGTGATCTCTTTTTTCGTAATTTTTATTGCAAAAAACATTGTGGGTGTAATCTCCTATGTGCTTTATGTGTTGGGCAATCTGCCGTTTATTTTGATTCAAAGATATAACCGCCCTCGCTTGCTTCGTGTAAAAGCGAAAATGATGTTAAGGGAAACTATGCTCAAAAACACATAAGAACAAATACTTTATAGAAAGGATTTTGAAATGCGAATTTTAGTACTGTCTTGCAATACGGGCGGCGGACACAATTCCGCGGCTGCGGCTATGAAAGAATATTTTGACTCCATCGGCGTTTTCTGCGAAGTGAAAGACGCTTTGGCGTTTGAATCGCAGAAAAAATCCGATTTTATCAGTTCGGGGCATGTTTTTATTTACAAGCACACGCCTCGCCTTTTCGGCTCAGCGTATCGTTTTATGGAGGAGCACCCGAAAAAAACCGACGATATTTCCGTCATCTATGAAATTTTTAAGAAGGGTGCCGCTCCGCTTTATGAATACATTGCGGAAAACCATTTTGATACGGTGATCTGCACGCATGTTTGGGCATGTATGATCTTAAAAGAAGTGCGGAAAAAATATGAAACCTCTTTTCGATCCTATGTGATCGCGACAGATTATACCTGCACTCCGGGAACGGAAGAACTTGATGCGGACCTCTTTTTTCTGCCGCACGTGCAAATGATTTCCGAATACTTAAGCAGTGGTTTGCCGCATGAAAAGCTTGTGCCGGCAGGAATTCCTGTCAAACGTGCGTTTTATGAAAAGCTTCCTTCGAATGAAGCCAAGCGCTTGCTCGGTTTGCCGACGGATAAACGAGTCGTTTTGATGATGTGTGGAAGCATGGGGTGCGGACCGCTCCGTGAGCTCGGGACTGAGATTGCGAAAGCTTTGCCTCAAGATGCGATGCTTGTCGTGATCTGCGGGAGCAACGAGAAGCTTCTTGAAAAATTTGAGAAGAAGACAAATTATGAAAATCTTCTGGTGGTTGGTTTCACAAAGCAGATCGCGCTTTATATGGACGCCGCAGACGTTATTCTCACAAAACCGGGAGGGCTTTCCTCAACGGAGGCAGCAACCAAAAGAGTGCCGACAATCTTTATCGATGCCGTTCCCGGCTGTGAAACGCGAAATATTGAATTTTTCACGAGAAACGGTCTTGCTATTACTGCGGAAACATCAGAAAAACTTACGGCGCTGGTTTTGGAATTGCTTGCTGATCAATGGAAACGTGCTGCCATAAAAGAAAAAATGGCAGAGTTTTTTCCCGAATACACCGCCAAGATCATTGGCGAAAAAATCTTATCGGAGGCACAACTGAAAGAAATCGTAAATAAACGTTCATGAAACTTGTAGATTATCGTAATTTTCGCTTGAATAAGCTGAACACACCTGAATTTTCTCATTGTAAGCTTCTCTTTTTCTGGCCTGTTTTCGGTATACTTTTTTTCCTTTTGGAAAGAGGTATTCCATTTCTTTTCGGGCTTTTTGGCAAAGAGATTACGTATTATCCGATCTGGTGTCCTCTTGATGAAATGATCCCGTTTTGCGAGCTTTTTATCATACCGTATTATTTTTGGTTTGTTTTTATCGTCGGTATGCTGATTTATGCGTTCTTTTTTGAAGTGCCGACTTTTCGTAAATTTATGTGGTTTTTTATTTTTGCTTACGGTATTACGGGCGTGATTTATTTTGTTTTCCCGAATATGCAGGAGTTTCGGCCGCTCTCGCAGGAAGCCATCGGCAGGGAAAATATTCTGATTGATATTGCCTTTTTGCTCTATCGTTTTGATACGAACACCAATGTGTTTCCATCGATGCACGTCATCGGTTCCTTTGCGGTATTTTTTGCGGCATGGCATAGTGAGCTTTTTGGAAAATGGTATTGGCGTGTTCCGTTTTTGCTTGTCACCGTGCTGATCAGCATCTCCACCGTCTTTCTTCGTCAACACTCCATTCTCGATGTGTTTGGCGGACTTATCATATCTTTTATCGTGTATCCGCTCGTGTTTCACAGAGAGAAGTTTTTCAGCAAAAAAACGCTTCCCAAAAACGCCCAGATAAGAGAAAAATAAAGAAAAAGCTTTCCTTTTTACGGGAAAGCTTTTTTATGCCATTATTCTTCTGTCAAAATTCTCGGTGCGGTAAGAATACCTGTTCTGGTGAGCATATATTCATCTGTCCAGAATCTGCCGTTGGTGCGCCAGGAATCCGGGCCTGTCCAAGCGAGGAATTCATCGGTTTTGTGAAGCTGACCGAATGTGTTCATGCGGTTGCCATAGAGAATGATCTCTACGGCATGTTCACCTTCGCTGAGATCGCCAAGGAAAAGTCTGTGCGGCGGAAAATCCACATAGCCTTTTTCTTCGCCGTCCACGAACACTTTGATGACAGCGCCGCGATATTTACCGATTTCAATGGTCTTTTTACCGCCGCCCATGATCGTAAAGCTATATTTCAGATTGCCGCCGTAGAAAGCGAGCTTCTGATCGACGATGTCTTTGAAATAAAGCACGTTGGGAAGTTCGGTGATCACGGGATAATAGCCGCGCGCTTCCACACCGAAGTTACCGAGCAGATAACAGGATTCAATGGAATTTACGTTGCCGTAACGAAGGGTAACGAGGATCTCGTTTTCGCCCTTTTTGATTTTGGGCATAGGAACTCTGCAAATCGCATTGTCGACGTAAGTGCCGATAACGTTTACGGGTACGTTTTCTCCGTTGAAAACGATGGTTGCGTATTCGGGGTATTCAAGTGCGAGCTCTGCACCTTCATATTCGATCTCGCTTTCAAAAGTGAAGCGAAGTGCCACGCGATCCTTCGGATTCTTATCGAGCGGAATTTGCCACGGTTGCACTCCTTTTCGTCTGATTGCGGTGGCGCCTAATTGCATGCGCAGCTCCGTATCAATTTTAAGCACGTCCAAAGGCTCATGCCATTCTCCGCCGTTGAGAGAGTGGCTTGCACGGTCAAGAAGAAGAACGTTTGCTTCTTCCAATTCGTAAGATGCTTTATGGACGGGAGATTCTGCTTTGACAAATTTTTGCGGTGCAAAAACATAACCGCCATTCTCGGCATCTTTTCCTGCGGTAAGCTCAAGGAGAAGAGAATCGCAAAGCTTGGAGATCCACGGGAACTTGGTCTTTCCATTTTCATAAGTGACGGCGAGTCTTCGTTTTTCGCCCGTCATGGTGCAATATTCATGAACGGTCCATTCTCCTGAAAGCACAATATTTGCACTGATCAAAGGAGATACATCATAATCTTCTTTGTAAACGTGACTGATGAAAAGATTTTTTACGTCACTGTCATCGCGGAGCTGATAGATCACGTTATCAAGGGGATAGCCGTCATTTTTGGTAACAGATACAAAACGGTATTTTTCCAATTCATTTGCCAAAGCGATGTTGGACCAAGCGATCTTAACGCAGTTGTCGGCAAAAATCTTTGCTTCATCGGAAGGGATCGCATCGACCATGGTGGGAGCTTCACCCATGAAAATGACGTTTCCGCCTGCTGCGCGGAATTTTTTGAGCGCGTCGAGCGTAGTCTTGCGGATCGTCGTGAGGTAGGGAACGATAACGGTCTTATATTTCATCTCGCCAACGACAAAATCGGTATCTGATTCTTTATATTGTTCCGGCAAGAGTGCTTCGCAGACAAAGTCAAAATCCTGCATATCGAAAAGAAGCCATTTGGTGAGCTGTTCATGACGATCACCGATCGCGGAGCGAGCGGCACCGGTTTGATCCGCAGGACCGTAATGGAGCCAATAAGATTCGATGGGGTGGATCACCGCAACGCGCACGTCAGGCGTTCCTCTTGTGAGCACAGTGTTAACTCTGGCAAAGTGATCTTCGATGTGACTGTATTCCGTGTACCAAGGAGACTGATGTCCGATAGAGGCAGGATAGTCGCGCTTTGCTTCGCCGCCCATGGAAACCCAATAAAGGTGCGGAACACGGTGTGTGACACCGAGAGCTGCTTGCCAGTCGCCCTGAAGCTTATGACCGCGGAAGTCAAAATCCCAGTTGGTAACACCGTAAAGCTCACTCATGACGCCTTCTTTTCCGTACTGATGCGCGGCGCTTTGCGCTTGCTTTGCGGTGTTTAATTCTCTCTTGTCGCAAAGCATATCAATGCCGGGAATCTGGAATCCTCGGTAATGGCGCATCGCTTCACCCATGGAAACGGTTTGGCTAAAGAGAGAAGCTTCATTCATCAAGTGACCGGTGAACATAATATTGTTTTTCTCGCACCAATTTCCGATGTTATCGCAGAATGCTTCAACGAAACGATCTGTGGTGTGGTCATGATAATAATAACGAATGGGGGAGATCGTACCGTCCGCGTTTTCCCAGATGAGGACGGGGAAATGATCCTTGATGCTGATGCCGTATTTCTTTTGGAACGTATCGTCAAAATCATTGGTGTAGGGCAGGCTCACGGGTGTTTTGTCAGAAGCTTTCGCAAGGATCTTTTTCGGCTTCATCTGCGGCTCATCGGTGAAGATCGTCGGCACGTCCGCACCAAATTCTCTGCCGAACCATTCCTTGTATTTTTCATGCGTTATATTGATGAAGGTGTCGATCGTTTCCTTGCGCATGACGTCGCAATAGTCGCTGTATTCCATATAAGCAAACCATTTTTCATGACCTGCGGGAATGTCATCGGCGAGTGCGATCCGCTTGTAAGAAACAAGCTTGCTGTCTTTGTTTAGCTCAATGTCAAAGCACGCGAGGAAAGTGTATTTACTATTGGGTGCCACCGCTTTTGCTTTGTCCCCTTCGGTGACGAGTGTGCCGTCATCGTAAGGATAATAAGTAAAACAAAGGACTTTTTGCACGTTTTCTAAGGAAGCTTTCACGGTGAAGCCGCCTGCTGTGCCGGAAGGCCATCTGTCTTCATCATAAAGATAGGAATTCATATCTTCCTGTTTGCCTTTTTCGATGCAAGCACCGACAAGAGACATAAATTCATCAGAAAGATAAGGCGTTGCCATGCCGACACGCGTGTGCATATAATAGCCGCCGAAGCCCATTTTTTTCATGACCTCGATCTGCTTTTCCAAAACGTCCTTTTTCAGTTCACAGTTCCAAGACCAGAAGGGTGCCGCGCGATATTCTTTCGTGGGATTTTTGAAAAGCGCCATATCCAGCTTCGGCGTGCTTTTTTTCGGGTAAAGCATAAGTTTCCATTCCTTTCGCAATATCAAAGTCTATTTTTGAAAAATAAGCGTGTTTGTAGTTTTATTATAAACAATCATTTTTTTGAAGTCAATAGCCAGTAACGTTAATCTTCGTCAAGGATTCTCGGCGCCGAAAGGATACCGAATCGTTTCAGCTGATATTCGGGTATCCAGAAACGGTCGGACGTGTTCCAAGCTCTGCTTCCCGTAAATGTCCATGAGAGCGTTTCACTAACGGAATGAAGAGGCGCAAATGTGTTTGCGCGATTTCCGTAAAGGATCAGCTCTACCGTGTGTTTCCCTTCGGGAAGATCGCCAAGAGGGAGTCTGTACGGCGGAAAATCTATATATCCCTTTTCTTTGCCGTCTACCAGGACCTTAATGACAGCGCCGCGATATTTGGCGATTTCCAGTGCCTTTTTGCCGCCACCCTCGATCTCAAAGCGGTAGTGAACGTTGCCGCTGTAAAAAGCGAAATCTTGATCGGTTAAGCTTTCAAAATAAAGCGCTTTGGGTATTTCTGTGATAAAGGCAAAGGGACCATGGACTTTGACACCGAAGTTGCCAAGTAAATAATAAGCTTCCACGCTATTGATTTCGCCGTATTTCAAAGAGATGATCAATTCGTTTTCACCTTTTTGGATCATCGGCATGGGGACGGTAACGATAGCATCGTCCACATAATACCCGTCCACTTGCATGGGGACTTTGGCACCGTTCATGAAAAATTCCGTGTGATCAGGATATTCAAGCGCCAGATGCGCGCCTTCATATTCGATCTCAGAGCGGATCACAAAACGGAGCAAAACGGTATCTGCAGGCTTTTTTTCGGGTGGATAACGCCATGGCTGACCGCGATGACGGATACCGAGTGCTTGGCGGAGCGCACCGTTTATTTTCATGTAATTGGATTCTCCTTGCCACTCGCCGTCGTTCAGACGATAGCTTGCCGTGTCGAGCAACAAAACGTTTTCTTCTTCAAGCTCGTATTGCGCGATGTGCGTCGGATACGATGCGGATTTATGCGTCGGAAGCTTATAAGAGAAGCCGCATGTCTGCGTATCTTTTTCTTCCGTCAATTCCAAAAGCAGAGAACCGCAAGCGGACGTTACCCAAGGAAAGCTTGTTTTGCCATTTTGATAAGTGACGGCAAGTCTGCGTTTTTCGCCTTTTTCGGTGTCGTATTCAAAGACGGTAAACTCCCCGCAAAGTGTGATGATATATTCCTCGACGGGTGCAGTGTCGAAATCTTTTTTGCGGAAATGGCTGATGAAAAGATGTTTCTTTTCGCCGTCTGTGCGCAATGCGTGGATCAGATTTTCCGAAAGATTTCCGTTTTTCGTGGTGATGAAGATCCGCTTTTTCAAATGATCGAGCAATTTGCCATCGGAAAAAGAGAAGCAAATGCAATCTTTGGCAAGTTCGGAAGCTTCATTTGAGGGAAGAGCATCAATAAATTTGGGTGCTTCATCAAGGAAAATGATCTCACCGCCGTGTTTTTTGAAAATTTGAAGTGCTTGCAACGTTGTTTTTCGCATGGTCGCAAGCGGCGGTACGATCACGGTTTTATAGGTCATTTTGCCAACGGAAAAACCTTCTTCCGTTTCCGTAAACTGTTCGGGCAGGAGAGATTCGCTGACAAAATCAAAATCATAAAGGTTTGTGATGAGGCGATTTGTGAGCGCATCGTAACGCTCGTTCATCGCGGAACGAAGCGTGCCGGTTTTGTCATTTGCGCCGTAATAGAACCAATAGGATTCGATCGGGTGAATGACGGCGATATCCACGTCGGGAACGCCGCGTGTCATCACCGTGTTGATTCTCGCAAAGTGATCTTCGATGTGGCGATATTCCGTGTACCACGGCGATTGATGGCCGATGGAGGCAGGATAATCACGTTTTCCTTCACCCTCCATGGACGC
Organism: uncultured Lachnospiraceae bacterium; assembly: GCA_964466625.1. Classification (GTDB taxonomy): domain Bacteria; phylum Bacillota; class Clostridia; order Oscillospirales; family CAG-272; genus QALR01. The sequence goes on from CAYXQF010000023.1 coordinate 10,084, forward strand.
CCAATAGAGATGGGGAACGCGGTGCGTCACGCCAAGTGCCGCTTGCCAGTCACCCTGGAGCTTATGACCGCGAAAATCAAAATTCCAATCGGTCGCGCCGTAAAGCTCGCTGGTGACGCCCTCTCTGCCGTATTGATGGGCAATGCTCTGTGCTTGCTTCGCAGTATTCGGCTCGCGTAAATCAACCAATATATCAAGTCCAGGAAGTCCAAATCCGCGCAGATTTCGCATGACTTCACCGACGTGAACGGTTTGGCTACGCAGACTTGTTTCGTTCATCATGTGTCCCGTGTAAAGAAGATCGTTTTCTTCACACCATTTGCCCACGGTGTCCGTAAAAGCTTCAGCAAAGCGTTCTGTTGCATGAACGTGATAATGGTATCGCATGGGAGAAGGTGTGCCGTCTTCCATTTCCCAAAGGAGCGTCGGCAAATGATCCAAAATGCTTTCGCCATATTTTGCTTGGAAGGTTTTGTCAAAATCATTGGTGTAGGGAAAAATGGCATCTGTCTTATCAAATGCTTTTTCCAAGGGAACTTTGCGCTTCATTTGCGGTTCATCGGAAAAGATCGAGGGGATATAACTGCCGAATTCCGATGCGAAATGTTTTTTATACGTTTCGTGCGTAACGGCGAGGAATGCTTCTATCGTTTCTTTTCGCATCGTATCACAGTAATCGCCGTATTCCATATAGGCGAACCACTTATCGTGTTTTTCGGGGATCGCTGCTTGTTTTTCAATGCGGCGGTAGGACGCGAGATTTCCTTCTTCATTCAGCAAAACGTCAAACGCTGCAAGGAAGATTCGCTTCTCATTTTCCTCTTTTTCAAAAGGCGTGAGAACGAGATATTTTTGCAGATGCTCCTGAGAAATATCTGTCACAAGACCGCCTGCGGGGCCGGAAGGCCACATGTCTTCGTCATAAAGATAGGTGTTCATGTCGCAAGCTTTTCCTTTTTCCAGACAAACGCGCACCATTTTCATAAATTCATCGGAAAGATACGGCGTTGCAAGTCCTACGCGCGGGTGCATATAATAGCCGCCAAATCCCATTTTTGCCATATATTCGATCTCTTTTTCCAAAAGCTTCTTTGTGAGCTTACAGTTCCAAGACCAGAAGGGCGCGGCGCGATATTCGCGCGTGGGGTTTTGAAAAAGCTTGATGTCGAGCGTTTTATCGCTTCTTTTTGGGTAAAGCACGGTTATCACCTCGAAATGTGTTTTTATTTTAATTATATCGACTCGTTTTTGGAATGTCAACAGCGGAAAATGATTATTTATAAAATCTCTTGTTGTTCACACATTGTTCATACTTGCGTGTTATACTAATTTATATTATCTTGAAAAAAGGAAAGAAAGACAATGTTTTATGAAGAAAAAATGAAAGCCTCCGTTGAAGACTTTGGCAAAGACGCCAAACTTACGGAGCGTTCGATTCTGAAATTTTTAGAAAATATCGGCGCGTATCATTCGGATATGGTTGGTTACGGTGCGCTTGATATTCCTGAAACGGGCATCAGCTGGATCCTCTTGGAATGGAAAGTGCAGATCTTGCGCTATCCCAAATACGGCGAGTCTATTTGGGTGAAAACGTGGAGCCGCGGTGTTGCGACGCCGTTCACTACTTACCGTGACTATGAGATTTATGCCGAAACCGGAGAAAAGCTTGTGATCGCTTCCGCAAAGTGGACGGCGATCAACGTTTTTGAAAAGAGAGTTGCCAAGCTCACGGCAGAAATGCTTGACTGTTACGAATCTGAGGAAGCACACGTTTTTGATGAGAAGGATATTCTTCGTCAGAAAGAACCCTTATCTTATGAATCTGAAAAAAGCTTCACGGCTTGCCGTCATCAGATCGACCTTAACGGTCACGTGCATAATCTTTGTTATCTGGATTTTGCTTTGGATCTTTTGCCTGCAGATATTTATGAAACGAGAGATTTCCGCGATATTCGTATCACATATCGTAAGGAGATCAAAGCGGACGAGGAGATTACTTGCAAATATCATGCGGAGAACGGCGCACATACCGTTGGTATTTACGGCGGTGACGGAAAGGTTCGCGCACTTGTGACTTTGAGCTAAAAAAGAAACGCATCTGTGAAAAACAGATGCGTTTTATGTTTTAAAGGGCAATGCCTAAAAAATCAAAGAGAATACCGAAAAGAATACCCGAAAGATAAACGATCGCGGTGATCATCAGATTTTCTTTGATATTTTTATTGATGCGGAAAAGCACGAGAAGACCGACACCGGATCCCGCGATCAGCCCTGCCATGAGGGAGCCGGTGCTGATCACACCTTCCACAAAAAGCGTTGTCAAAACAATGGAGGAGGCGCAGTTGGGGATAAGACCCACAAGTCCTGCGGCAAGCGGACCGAAAACGCCTGCATTTGCAGCGATCTCCGCTAATGCTTCTTCACCGATGCCGTGAATAAGCCATGTGATGAGAAATGTAAAAATGAAAATGAAGATCGCGATCTGTACGGTATGAAAAACGGAAGAGAGAAGAATTCCTTTTTCGCTGCAATGGCAATTTTCATTTTCGCAAATTTCAAAAGTCGTATTTTTCGTATGTCCTTTTTTGATCGCCTTCAGAAAAAGATCAATGGCAAATCCGACGAAAATACCAACGGCGACTTTTATGGCGACGATCGCGAGAATACGGGAAATCGCTACTTGGGAAGAGATCATGATGGGGAGCATTTCATCGGAGGTGGAGATGAAAATGGCAATCAATGTGCCAAGAGAAATGATGCCGCCTGAATAAAGGCTGGAGGCGGAAGCGGAGAATCCGCATTGAGGAACAGCGCCGAGGATTCCACCGATAGCAGGTCCGAATTTTCCTGCATGAGCGGCGATCGCTTGCGTTTTGGCAGCGGCTTTATGTTCAAGCCATTCCAAAACAAGATAAGTGAGAAACAAAAAGGGGATAAGCTTCGCGGTATCGAGGAGCGCGTGGTGCAGACTTTCTAACATCTTAACAATAATTCCTATTCAATAAAAAATACCACGGTAAATTCTTGCCGTAACGGAGATATTTTATACTATTTTTCGGAGTTTGTCAATACAAACTCCGAAAAATAAAGATGCAATCAAAAAATGACTGCATCTTTTTATATTATTTTATAAATTATTGCGCACCGTTTTCCTTTTCGGACTTGAGCGTTTCCAGTTCGCGCATGAAGGTTTCGAGATCTTTGAATTCTCTGTAAATAGATGCGAAACGAACGTAAGCAACGTCGCTGATGGCTTTCAGTTTTTTCATAACGAGCGTACCGATCTGATTGGAGGGGATTTCTCTTGTCAGAGAGTTTTGCAATTCCGTTTCAATTTCAGAAGTGAGATTTTCCATCTGTTCCATCGTAACGGGGCATTTATAACAGGATTTCACGATGCCGGCGAGCAGTTTGTTTCTGTCAAAGGCTTCGCGGGTATTATCTTTTTTAATGACGACGAGAGGCAAGCTTTCGACAACCTCATAGGTGGTAAAGCGGCCCTTACAGGACACACATTCGCGTCTGCGGCGTATGCTGGCTCCTTCTTCCGCGGGGCGGGAGTCAATAACGATGCTTTTGGTAAAACCGCAAATAGGACATTTCACAGGTGGGTGCCTCCAAGGTGTAATTTAATAATTCTTTAACATTATATCATATGATTTAACAAAAGTAAATCGTTATCGCACATATTTTTTCTTTTTTTAGAGAATTTTGTGTTTCTTCCCAAAATGTTTACGATGACAAACGTCTTTATTTTCGGTATAATGGAATCGAAAGATTAATGAATGTTCGGGAGGTTTTGATATGATAAAACAAAAAATAAAAAATGCGAAACTCAGCGAATATGCAAGCAGGGTACTCCGCTGGACGTTGCCAATTGTGTTGCTCCAGATGATCTATTTTACGCTCTTTGTTGCTTCACGCAGCGGGTATGAGCTTGCAGGCTCGGGAGAGCTGATCTCACTTATGATCGAACAGATCGGAAAAAGTCTGATTCTTAGTGTATACGGCAGTTTGATCTTTGATTTGATCGAAAAAAGGGAGAAACGAAAAACATAATCCAAATTCCTCCGTAGTCGACACGGAGGAGTTTTTTTCAGGATTCCATATATTCTGAGAGAATATGAATGATCTCCGCCGCAGTTTCCGCCGTGTTCATTTGTCCGCGTACACGGGAAGCACCGCCAAGCCCCTTGGTGTAATACGCGATAGCGGCACGGCTTTCAGCCACGGCGACGCGCTCGCCTTTATCTTCGATCATATATTCAAAATGACGCAGTGCTTCGGTGAGGCGCTCTTTTTTTGTTGGCGGAACGAAGTTTTCTCCTTGGTGGATTTCCTCAAAAAGCCACGGATTTCCCAGAGCACCTCTTGCGATGGCAACGCCGTCGCAACCGGTCTCGCGAACCATTTTTTCTGCTTCTTGAGCAGACGTGATATCGCCGTTTCCGATCACGGGAATGGTGACGGATTCTTTGACTGCTTTGATGTATTCAGGGTGTATACCGGGAGAATAAAGCTCGGAGCGGGTGCGCGCATGCACACAAAGAGCGGCTGCACCGCTTTCCTCCATGCGTTTTGCCATTTCCACGACGTTGATCGAATTTTTGTCCCAGCCAAGACGAAGCTTTACGGTGACGGGAACCTCTCCGCAAACAGCAACCATTGCGCGGACGATCTCGGCGGCGGTTTCGGGGGTGCGCATCAACGCGCTGCCGTCACCGTTTTTGACGACTTTGGTCATCGGACAGCCCATATTGACGTCGATCGCGGCAGGGAGCATTCCGTTTTTGGCGGAAAGCTCAAGCAGGATTTGAGAAGCTTTTGCCATGGTTTCCGGCTCACTTCCGAAAATCTGGATCGCAATGGGCGCTTCATAACCGCGGATTGCGGCCAGAAAAGGCGTTTTTTTATCCCCGTAGCAGAGTGCCTTGGCGGATACCATTTCCGTTGTCATATAATCCGCGCCATGTTCTTTGCAAATACGGCGAAAGGAAGCGTCACCCATGCCTGCCATCGGTGCAAGCCAAGCGGTTCCATATTCTTTTCCTGCGATCGTCATCGTTCTCTTCATTTTCGTTTCCTTTCCTGAAAAAACATTGATTTTAATTATCATACCGCAAAAATCGCGTTTTGTAAATATAAATTTTATCGGGTTTTTACAAAAATGCAAAGGAACTGTGAATTTACAAGTTTTCCCTTGCAATATCGGGCAGAATATGATATATTATTATATATATTTAAATTTACTATCAATAAAATTTTGAGAAAGGAAGTGCGCATATGGAAACAAGAAACGAAATAGGCTTGCGCATTTCTTCGGAAGGTGCTTTTTCAGCCATTGAAAAAAATCTCGATCGCACGACCGCGCAGATGGCGGTTGCCGCAGAAAAATCATTTGCGCATATCAAAGAGCGTGCGGACATGATTTGCTTACAGATCCGCCGAGAACTTGGCTATGACAACATAACGGAGGCGGTCCTGACCACGGACGAAGCCGTGCGCATTTATCGAAACAGCTTCGAACGAGGCAAAAGATCGGAATGGTTTGATATCGTAAATCGGGAAGAAGAATCCTTTTTCAAAAGAAAGAACAACAGAACGGAAACGCTTTGTTTGTGTCGGCATATCGCGAGATATTCTGCCGTAAACCGCATAGAGGACGTGATCTCATGGGTTCTCGGTGATCTTTCTCCGATCCCCGCAGGGCGTGACAGAAAGGTTGCTTTCCTCAGAAACCGTCAGGCATCGCGCGCATTTGAGCGCTTCGCGAAAGAACTCGGCGGTGTTTCCGCTGTTTACGAAGATAATTTTCAAAATGCATGCGAAGCGGTCTACACGGGGCACGCTACCTACGCCATCATTCCGATCTACAGTACAACGGACGGCAGATTGAACAGCTTTTACCGTCAACTGGAAAAATACGATCTGAACATTGTGATGACTTGCGAGATCGAATCGGATGACGGAGAAAACAGCACGACTTTTGCTTTGATCTATCGGGAGCGTATTTATATGCCGACGGAAAAGGATACGCTTTACGAATGCAAGATCACGTTTGAAGATCTTTCTTCTCTTGCTGATATTGCTGATGCGGCGTCCTATTTTGGCGTGACGATGGAATCTGTAGAAGCACTACCGGTTCTTTTTTCGGGGCGTGCGAATGCGTTTGCCATTGTTTTTGGTTTGAAAAATGCCGATATCGGCGGATTTTTCTGTTATCTTGCTTTGGAATACCCGCAGACGACAGCAATCGGCATTTACAGCAACGCTTGAAATATTATCAATTGAGGTCAAAGAATGATTATACTCGGAATAGATCCCGGCATTGCCATCGTAGGATACGGGGTTTTGGAATATCGCGGCGGCAATCGCTTTCGGACGATCGCCATGGGCTCGATACAAACGCCTGCGGGCGTAGACGTGGAAGATCGCCTTGCCATGGTATATGACGATATGTGTGAGATCATCGACACCTATCACCCGGACGAAATGGCGATCGAAGAACTTTTCTTCGCGAACAACCAGAAAACAGCTATCGCGGTTGCAGAGGCACGCGGTGTCATTCTTCTTGCCGCCAGAAAAAAGCAACTAAAGATCAGTGAATACACGCCTTTGCAGGTGAAGCAATCGGTAGTTGGCTACGGAAGAGCGGAGAAAAAACAAGTGATGACACTTGTCAAAATGATCTTGGGTTTGGAAAACGCCCCCAAACTTGACGATACTGCCGATGCTTTGGCGCTTGCCATTTGTCACGCGCATTGCGGAGGCTCCAAGCTTCAAGAATTTTATAATCAAAAAAAGAAAAAATTACTCTAAATTTCACATACATGAAGACAATAAAAAGGGAAAAGCACTATGTTTTATTATCTCAAGGGAAAACTTGTCTATACAGATCCCACGACTGCTGTCATTGATTGCGGCGGTGTTGGATATAAGCTTTCTGTCAGCCAAAATACTTTGGCAAAGCTTTCTCGCATCGGTGAGGAAGTCACGCTTTATACGCACATGAGCGTGAAAGAGGACGCTGTGGAGCTTCTCGGTTTTTACAACACGGAAGAACTTGCCGCTTTTAAGCTTCTCATTACGGTTTCAGGAATCGGACCGAAGGGGGCGATGTCTGTGCTTTCTGTGATGACTCCCGAAAAATTTGCGCTTGCTGTTTCCATGGGGGACACCAAAGCGATCTCCAAAGCGCCCGGCGTTGGCGGAAAGACAGCGGCGAGAATTGTTTTGGAATTGAAAGATAAGATCGCCAAAACATTGCCGACGGGTGGCTCGGAAGTGGAGGACGATCTGGATTTTGCGGACGTTTCTCCGAAAAACAACGTGGAAGAAGCTATCACCGCGCTGATGGTATTGGGATATACCGGAGCGGAAGCGCAAGCCGCACTGAAAGGTGTGGGTGCAAATCTTTCTTTGGAAGAAATGATTACGGCGGCACTTCGCAAGATGGCGGTAAAATTTTAACGCAAGCCTTTACGCTATGAAAGGATAAGCAACATGATAAAGAAAATTGACACGGTTTATGATAGCGTTGCGGACGACGAACGCGTGATGGACACGGGTGCCATCGCGGAGGACATGGACATAGATGTTGGACTTCGCCCACAGACGCTCGATGAATACGTCGGACAAGAAAAAGCGAAAGAAAGCTTGAAAATATATATTGAAGCGGCAAAAATGCGTGGGGAAGCCTTGGATCACGTGCTTCTTTACGGCCCTCCCGGGCTTGGTAAGACTACGCTTTCTGCCATCATTGCCAATGAGCTTGGCGTGAATATTCGTATTACTTCGGGGCCTGCGATCGAAAAGCAGGGCGATCTTGCAGCATTGCTTACAAACCTTCAACGAAACGATGTTTTGTTCATTGACGAGATTCATAGGCTTTCCAGAAACATTGAAGAAATTTTATATCCCGCGATGGAAGATTATTCGCTGGATATCATCATCGGGAAAGGTCCTGCCGCAAGAAGTATTCGTTTGCCGCTTGAAAAATTTACATTGATCGGTGCGACCACAAGAGCGGGACAGCTTACAACACCGCTTCGTGACCGCTTTGGCGTGCTTCTTCGTTTGGAACTCTATACGCCGGCGGAGCTTGTGCGCATTATCAAAAGAAGTGCCGGTATTCTCGGCATTGATATCAGTGAGGACGGCGCAAATGAGATCGCGCTTCGCTCTCGCGGCACACCGCGAATTGCAAACCGCCTTCTCAAGCGTGTGCGTGATTTTGCGCAGGTGCGTGGCGATGGCAGTATCACGGCAGAGATCGCTGACCGTGCGCTCGGTATGCTTGAGATTGACAAGCTTGGTCTTGATAATATTGATAGATTGATGCTCAGCACGATCATTCGTTTTTACGACGGCGGTCCTGTGGGACTGGAAACGCTTGCCGCAACCATCGGCGAGGAAGCGATCACCCTTGAGGACGTTTACGAGCCGTATCTGATTCAAATCGGGTTTCTCACGCGCACACCGCGCGGACGTTGCGTGACGCGTCTGGCTTACGAACATCTCGGATTGCCTTACCGACCGAACACAAACGCTACACAGACATCTCTTCTTGACTGATAAACGAAAGGAATTTAACATTATGTGGACAGCAGATAAATGGAAAGATTATGAACTTTGTGATGCTTCTGACGGCGAACGCCTTGAAAAATGGGCAGGATACGTTCTTCGCCGCCCAGATCCGCAGGTGATTTGGAAAAATGAAAAACAGAGTGCGCTTTGGAAAAAAGCGGACGGTATTTATACAAGAGAAGGCGGCGGCGGTTCATGGACGAAACTAAACGTGCCTGCAAGCTGGTCGGTGAATTACGGCGATCTCGCTTTCAAGATCAAGCCCATGGGCTTTAAGCATACAGGCCTTTTCCCGGAGCAGGCAGTCAACTGGGATTGGTTTTCCGATCTCATCAAAAACGCAGGCAGACCAATCCGTGTTCTGAATCTTTTCGCCTATACGGGCGGTGCTACGATGGCGGCAGCGGCGGCAGGCGCTGAGGTTTTCCACGTGGACGCAGCGAAAAATATGGTTGCGCAAGCAAAAGAAAACGCGGCACTTTCCGGACTTGATAAAGCCAATATTCATTATTACGTTGATGACTGCACCCGTTTTTTAATGTATGCGGCAAAAAAGGGAATCCGCTATGACGCAATCATCATGGACCCCCCATCTTACGGCAGAGGTCCTTCGGGTGAGGTTTGGAAACTGGAAGAAGGCATTGGTGAATTTGTGGAGCTTGCGGTGAGTGTGCTTTCCGATAATCCGCTTTTCTTCCTCGTGAATTCTTATACCACGGGACTTTCTCCCTCTACGATGGGATATATTCTGAAACTCAAATTGGAGAAAAAACTGGGCGGCTCGGTAGAAGCTGATGAGATCGGTCTTCCCGTATCCGAAACGGGCGGCGTTCTTCCTTGCGGCGCATCTGCGAGATGGACGAGAGCTCAACAGTAATCTTTGATACGAAAGGCATGGATAAAAGAAATGGCTGAAACAGTGATCAAGGCTGAAAATCTTTGCTTTGTTTATGACGATGACGAGGACAATACCGTTGTCATTGAAAATATGAATCTTGAAATTGAAAAGGGAAGCTTCGTTGCTATTCTTGGGCATAACGGATCGGGAAAAAGTACGCTCGCTAAGCTTTTCAATCTGATACTTACACCCACTTCGGGTAACCTTTATTATTTTGGCGAAAAATTCGATTTTGAAAAAATCACGGAAGATGATTTCTTCGAGCTTCGCCGCCGCATCGGCATGGTGTTCCAGAATCCGGATAACCAGCTTGTTGCGACGATCGTGGAAGAAGACGTGGCGTTCGGTCCCGAAAATCTTGGTGTCGAACCTGCGGAGATTCGTCGCCGTGTGGACGAGGCGTTGGATATCGTCGGTATGAAAGCTTTTGCAAGACATTCGCCGCATCAGCTTTCCGGCGGTCAGAAACAGCGCATTGCCATCGCAGGTATTATCGCGCTTCGCCCTGATGTGATCATTTTTGATGAATCCACGGCGATGCTCGATCCCAGAGGTCGTGCGGACGTGCTGGATACCATCGAAAAATTGAACCACGACTACGGAACAACGATCTTGCACATCACGCATTATATGGAAGAAGCAATCCGCGCGGATCGTGTGATCGTCATTGACGGCGGCAAGATCAAGCTTGACGGTACGCCTCGTGAGGTATTCAGTCATGTGGACACGGTGAAGGCGGCAGGTCTTGACGTTCCGCAGATCACGGAATTGATGCTTGAGGCGCGCAAGGACGGCATTGATCTGCCTTGCGACGTTTTGGATTATATGGAAGGTGCAGATGCCATCGAAAACTTCTTGAAAGAAAGGGCGGGAAACTGATGAACGCGGCAGAACTCCGCGGCGTATCCTATGTTTACAGCGAAAATACGCCGTTTTGTAAAGTTGCTGTGAATAATATTGACATTTCTTTTGAAGAAAAGATCGTCACCGGTATCATCGGGCATACGGGCTCCGGCAAAAGCACCGTTTCTCAGCTTTTGAATGGACTTTTGAAGCCTTCGGACGGAAAGGTTTTTGTGGACGGACGTGATATTTGGGAAAATCCGAAAAAGATCCGTGAGGTTCGTTTCACCGTTGGCTTGGTATTTCAATATCCCGAATATCAGCTTTTTGAAGATACCGTTTATAAAGATATTGCATTTGGCCCTAAAAACATGAGACTTGATGAAAAAGAGATCGAAAAGCGCGTGAAAAGCGCGGCAACGCTTGTCGGCCTTTCAGAGGATCTTTTTGAAAAGTCACCTTTTGACCTTTCGGGCGGCCAGAAACGCCGTGTTGCCATTGCCGGTGTGATGGCGATGCAGCCGAAAATTCTGATTCTCGATGAACCGGCGGCAGGTCTTGACCCCAGAGGACGAGATGAGATTCTTTCGAAAATTACGGAATACCGTGAAAAAACGGATTCCACCGTTATCATGATCAGCCACAGCATGGAAGACATGGCGCGCTATTGTGATAAGATTCTCGTGATGAATGAATCGAAGCCTTATATGTACGGCACGCCGAGAGAGGTTTTCGGAAATGCAGAAGCGCTTGAGAGCGTGGGTCTTTCCGTGCCTCAGGTCACGAAAATGATGATCGAGCTTCGAAATCGTGGTTATGACGTGCGCACCGATATTTATACGGTTGCCGACGCGAAAGCGGAAATCAAGCGTTTGTTGGGAGGGGATTCTATATGCTCAAAGACGTAACACTCGGACAATATTTCCCCGGAAATTCTCTTCTTCACAAATTGGATCCGAGAATCAAACTCATTCTCGGTGTACTTTATATTGTTCTTATCTTTTTGGCAAAGGGCGCCACGGGATATGCCGCGGTGATCTTTCTTGCGGTTTCCATGATCATTGTTTCTAAGATTCCTGTGGGAACAATTTTGAAAAGCCTGAAACCGCTTTGTGTCATTTTGATCTTTACGACGTTGATCAATGTTTTTTGGAATAAAGGGGAGATCGCGCTTTTTTCGATCGGAAAAATAACGATCTATCTCGAAGGTGTGATCCGTGCCGTTGCTATGTCGCTTCGCATTGCGCTTTTGATGATCGGCACGAGCTTGCTTTTGATGTATACCACCTCTCCGATCTCTTTGACCGATGCGATCGAAAGACTTCTTTCTCCTTTGCGTGTGATCAAAATTCCCGTGCATGAATTTGCGATGATGATGACGATTGCTTTGCGTTTTATTCCGACGCTCATTGAAGAGACCAACAAGATCATCAATGCGCAAAAGGCGAGAGGCGCGGCTTTTGAATCGGGAAATCTGATCGAAAGGGCAAGAGCGCTTGTTCCTGTTCTGATTCCTCTTTTCATTTCCTCTTTCCGTCGCGCAGAGGAGCTGGCGACAGCGATGGAGTGTCGTTGCTATCGTGGTGATAACGGCAGAACGCGCATGACGATTCTTCGTCTTGCAGCGCGTGATTATCTGACGATGATCTTTTTTGCCGCTGTTTTTGCCGGCGTTATTTTGCTCAATATTTATTATCCTCTTTATATTATCTAAAAGGAGGTGCCCGTTGTGAAGCACTTGTTGAAGCTTTCCTATCTCGGCACAAATTTTTGTGGGTTTCAAGTTCAGCCGAACGGAGAAACGATACAAGCGGCTTTGCAGCGCGCCGCCGAAAAAATTTTTTCATCGCCTTGTACGGTGACGGGGTGCAGCCGAACGGATAGCGGCGTGCACGCGCTGGAATATCTTGCTGTTGTGGAAAGTGAGAAAAATTCCTCTATTCCCGAAGGGGCCGTGCCGCGCGCGATGAATACCTATCTGCCTTCTGATATTGCCGTTTCGGCAAGTGTCGCGGTGAGTGATGACTTTGCGATTCGCCGCCGCGTTTCGGGAAAAGAATATATGTATCTGATCTGGAATAATCCCGTTCGAAACGTTTTTTATTCGGATCGTGCGCTTTCTTATTTCCGTCCGATCCGAATAGAAAAGATCAAAGCTGTTTTACCTTATTTTATCGGGAAACATGATTTTCGTGCTTTCATGGCAAGTGGCAGTGATGTTATCGACACCATTCGTACCATTACGGATCTGCATATAGAGCAGGACGGTGATTTTGTGAAGATCTTTGTTTCGGCAGACGGTTTCTTATATAATATGGTAAGAATTATCGTCGGAACGTTGCTTGAGGTTTCGGAAGGAAAGCTTTCTCCCGAAAAACTGAAAGCTGCGATCGATGGCGGTTGCCGCGAGGCGGTAGGCAGAACCGCTCCTGCCGCAGGACTTTATTTGAACCGTGTCTTTCTCGATGGAAATTATTTTGACGAGGGACAAAAATCGTGAAACCGCGCACAAACCTACATAAAGAAAATGCTGAAAACAAAAATACAGAAAGTATGTATTATGGCATTTTGGCAAATAAATATGATAATATGAAAAAAATCGTGCTGGTGCTACTTGTGATTTTTGTGCTTGGTGTGATTGTTTTCGGTTATCAGGATATGAAGATATCAAATTTTCGGTATCTTTTCAAAAATCAAACGGTAAATGCGTTTTCGCTTTCGGAAAAATACGCGGATATTTCACATTCTGCAGGTAATACCGCATCTTTTGCACTATATAAAGGTGATCTTGCCGTTCTTGGCGAAGATAAGCTTTCTCTTTATCGATTGGATAATGAACTTCTTTATAAAGATTATACGAACGATATAAATCCAACACTTGGGGTTTCTCAGAAATATCTTGCCGTTTATACTTCGGGAAAAAAGACGCTGACGCTTTACGATTCTTTTTCGGCAGTCCATGAAGCTTCTTTTTCCTCGCCGATTGGACTTGTTTCACTTTCCGATTGCGGTACATACGCCGTATATACAAAGGAAAAAGGCTCTACCGTGACCGTTTTTGACGAAGGCTTTTCTGAGATTTACCGCTATACTTCTTCGCGCTTAGTGCTGGACATGGCACTTTCCGATGACGGAGAAAAACTGGCGCTTCTCACGCTTGGCACACAAAACGGCAATTATGATTCCGCGCTTACCATCATTGATTTGACTTCAGAAAAAATGACTTTTGAAGATTATTATTCGGGTATGCAGGCTGTGGACGTGGAATTTTTTGCAGATGGACGGTTTTTCGTTTATATCGGAAACAGCGTTCGATTTTATTCACGTGAAGGCGAGGTCGTGGAAACGGTTAACCGATTTATTTCCTACAGCAAAGAGAAAAATCAGATTGCTTTTTTGATGAATTCGGGCGCTGTGGTTTACTCCTCGCAGGGAAAAGAGCTTTGGCGTGTGTCTTTCAGTTCGGCTTCCGATCTTTTGCTTTCTTCCGGTGAACTGTATGTGCGAAGTGATACCGCAATTTTCCGATATCTTGAAAACGGGGAGGCTTCTTCCGCGCCGATCAATGTCGGTGTGCTTGACTTTTTTATACTTGACGACAATAGTGTT
>CAYXQF010000024.1:0-23817 GCA_964466625.1 uncultured Lachnospiraceae bacterium
GCATCGTGAAATGGCCCATGTCTGTCATTCGTATCGCAGGCACAGATAAAGCCAAGCTCGTTGACCTTGCGGATAAGATCCTCGTCGCATGGCGCGGCTATACGGACGAAAATGCTTTCGTTTTCGCAGAAACAGATGGCGTACCGCACAACACGATCACCCCCATCGCACGCCGCAGAGATGGCAAATATGAGCTTGACCTCGTCCTGCGCAACAACATCACCACCGAAGAACACCCCCTCGGCGTATATCACCCCCACGCAGAGCTTCACAACATCAAGAAAGAAAATATTGGGCTGATCGAAGTTATGGGCCTTGCCGTTCTTCCCGCTCGTTTGAAGGCGGAAATGGCAACACTGGAAGATGCGATTCTTGGCGGAAAAGACATCTGCGCTGATGAATCCATCGCAAAACACGCAGATTGGGTAGCCAAATTCCGTGACAACTACACTTTCACCGCAGAAAATACCGCAGAAATTCTCCGCACCGAGATCGGCAAGACGTTCGTTCGCGTGCTGGAAGACGCAGGTGTTTACAAATGCACCGAAGAAGGCAGAGCGGCATTCCTGCGCTTCGTCGATGCTGTAAACGCATAAGAATATTTTTACACACCGTCAACATCACCAAATGTTGGCGGTGTTTTTTGTCTCTTTCCACGATTTACGACATTTATAGAAAATCTTCTTGACTTTTATTCGCGACAAGTGTAGAATATAAACGGAGATGGTCATAACATACGAAAGGACGGAGAAAACATGAAAAAAGAACTCATCAGTTTGCCCGATGCGGAATTTGAAGTGATGAACGCCGTTTGGCAATGCGGCGGCGCTTCCGTTTCCACCGTGGCGATCCAAAAGCAAATGAACACGGAGAAAAAGGCGCAAACGGTGCTGACGATGCTCTCCCGCCTTGCCGACAAGGGTTTTCTTTCTTCCGAAAAGCTCGGGAAAGAACGAACTTGGACAGCGATGGTTTCCGAGGAGGAATATCGTTCCTTTGAAGCCAAAAAGATCGTGGACCGTGTTTACGGCGGCTCGCTTTCCGAGCTTATCAGCGCGTTTTATGACGGAAAAGGACTCACCAAAGAGGAAGCGCAAGACCTGCTCGATTTCATTGAAAAGCAAAGCGAGACAAAAAAATGAAGATTGTTTTCACACAGCTTCTGCTTGCCACCTTGCTTTCCCTGCTTTTTTTGATCTTTGATCAGTTATTGCGAAAAAAAGCTTCCGCGCGTGGCAGATTCCTTTGCGGCATGATCCTCACGGTGCTCTTTTTGATCCCCGTGCGATTGCCGTTGATTCAAATCGAAGTTTCCGAAAAAGAGCTTGCAGAAGAAAGATTACCGTTTCTTGGCGAAGAAATCGGCGATGACTTTCTTTTTTGGGAAAACGCCGTGCAGACGGCGTCCCCCGATCAGACCACCGAACCGAAGCCTGTGACGCCCACAGCTTCCAAAACGGAAGTCATCGTATTTTTCTATCTGCTCGGCACGTTTTTCATGCTTTGCCGCATGGCTTATCGTTACTGCAGAACGGTAAAGGCCGTGTTTCGATGCGGACGCGCACCGACAAAGCAAGAATCTGCTGACTTTGAATCCCTCTGCCGACAAATGAAGCTACGGCGCACGCCGCGCCTTTTGGTTTGTCCCGCACATAAGCTTTCATCTCCCTTGATGTTCGGGATTTTTCGTCAAACCGTTTTCATCTCGGAACAATTACCGAAGGAAGAGAAAAGTCTGCTTTTAGGGCATGAGCTGACGCATTGCAAACGCCGCGATCCGCTTTGCAAGCTCGGCTTGGCACTGCTCAGCTGTGCTTATTGGTTTCACCCTTTGCTATGGCTTTTTATCCAAGCGATGAACAGACTTTGTGAAGAATCCTGCGATGAAGCGTTTCTCGCCTCCAAAAATGAGGAAGAAAAGAAGCATTACTGCAAGCTCCTCGTGTTTGCGGCGGCAGAAACGGGCATCAAGCACCCCTTGACCTTTACCGCTTTCAAAGGAGGAAAAACACAAATGAAACAAAGAATTCAAAATATACTTTCTCACAAAAATCACAAGATCACCGTCATTTTCGTGGCAGTTTTGATGGTAGCAGCGCTTCTTTCCGTTTCGATCTATGCGGCAGTGACACCCGCAAATGATAGCGGCGAAGAAACCACTGCTGACGTCTACTTCTTTTCTGAAGAAGAAATTCAAAAGAAAAATGAAGAGATCGTGAAAAACAACCTCGAATGGTTCGGCATTGATCTCTCCGAAGAGGTTGCCAATCCCGAAAACAGTGTGACCTATCGCACCGACGGCTTCGTTCGCGCAGGCACTTATAACGGCACTGACGCAATGCTGACTCCCGACGGCGAGCCTATTATCTACCTCGCGCTCGACGGTCAGCTTTGGAAGCTTGATTATACCCCCGGACTCACCGAGAACGGCGTCGGTATCAATTATATTCCGAATGGTGACGGCACGGGAACAGTAGAATACGTCGATATGAAAACTGTTCTTGACGAATTTATTTATAACTTTTCTTGGGCATCTCTTCGCAAGGAAGAGGGTTATCCCGCAGAAAACGGCTCTGATTATGAAGCCTTTTACCGTGACTTGAAAGCCTTCTGCGAAGAACACGCCGATGAGGATATCGGCAGTCCATTCCCGTTTTATGGCCCCAGCCTCAAATTCTTCACCACGCTCTATAACCGCGCAGGTGTGGAAATTCCCCAGTAAACAACAAAAGATGCATGACTTCGGTCATGCATCTTTTTTATTAAAATTCAATATCCTTGATCTTATTCACAAGCGGAATACCGATCTTTTTGGCGAGCTTGTATGCCGCGTCATAAGAACAGCCGAGTGCCGCTGTGCTGTGGCTGTCGCTGTTGATGACAGCCTTTCCGCCATGATCGGCAATATATCGAAGGATTTCAGGCGCAGGATAAGGCGTTTTGCGGTATCCACGGGAGATTGCCCCCGTATTGATCTCAAACGGCACGCCCGTTTTAAGAAGCTTATCTGCGGCGGCTTTCCATGCGGCAGCATAACGGGGGTGATCCACCTCAAAAGCCAGACCGCAATCTTGGAATTTGCTCAAAAGGTCAAAATGCCCGATGATGTCAGCACCCGTTTTATCCACGATGTCACCGACGAGCGCAAAATAATCCTCGGCAAAAGCATATTTATCGCCGTCATAAAAGCGGTTGATGGCGTCCCAAGAAATATCCGCACCAAAGTCCACGTCTGTATAAACGCCATCGCGATAAACAGCATGCGCGGAACCGATGATATAATCATAGCCGATCGGCGCTTTTTCGGTGAAAGAATCCTGCTCAATGCCACAATAAACACGGATCTTATCGGCATATTTATCACGAAGTCTGTGGATTTCCGCGCGGTATTCCGCAGTCTTATCGGGACGGATCGCCCAAGTACATTCGCGCGTGAGCGGAGAATGCACGGAAAAACCCATTACCGAAAGTCCGAGCTCGATGCCTCTTTGCACCATAGCTTCGGCTGTATCTTTCCCATCGCAAAAGGTGGTGTGCATATGAAAATCCGCACGCATTTTGTTTTCACCGCTCATTTTGTCATTTTCTCCTGTTTCACCTTGTGGTCGATAACGTGACGGGAAGCAAGCTCATCATGGATATCTTCCAAAGAAATGCCCATTTGGATCATGAGAACCATCACGTGGTAAGCAAGATCTGCAATTTCGTAGATAGTATCTTTTTTGTCATCAGCCTTGCCTGCGATGATGACCTCGGTACATTCTTCACCAACTTTTTTAAGAATTTTATCAAGTCCTTTTTCAAAGAGATAAGTGGTGTAAGAGCCTTCTTTTTTCTCGGTCTTTCTGCCCTCAATAAGCTTCATGAGTCCTTCCAAAGAGAATTCATGGAGATTTTCACTTTTCCAAACGGTTTCGTTAAAGCAGGAATCCGTGCCTGTATGGCAAGCAGGACCGTCCTTTTCCACCATCACAACAAGTGCATCTTTATCACAATCCGCAGTGATGCTTACGATATGCTGATAATTACCGCTGGTTTCCCCCTTAAGCCAAAGCTCATTACGGGAACGGCTCCAGAAGCAAGTGAGTCCTTTTTCCATAGAAACCGTAAGGCTTTCACGGTTCATATATGCCAAGGTGAGAACTTTTTTTGTTTTTGCATCCACCACGATGGCAGGAATCAGACCTTTTTCATCAAATTTGAGTTCGTCAATATTAAGCATGATTATTACCTTTCATCAAAAAATTCTTCCTTTATCGCAGGAACTTAAATTCTAACCACGATGCCTTCCTCATGAAGCTTTTGCTTCAAATCGGAAATCTGCACCTCTCCAAAGTGGAAAATGGAAGCAGCAAGTCCTGCGTCCACCCTGGGAAGCGCTTTGAAAAGCTCCGTAAAATGGTCGATGCAACCCGCACCGCCCGAAGCGATCACGGGGACGTTCACAACGTCACACACCGCCGCAAGCATTTCAAGATCAAAGCCGCCCTTCACGCCGTCGGTGTCGATGGAATTGAGCACAACTTCCCCAGCGCCGCGTTCCACACAGCTTTTGATCCAAGAGATCGCTTCCATACCCGTATTTTCTCTGCCACCCTTGGCAAAGACACGGAATACACCGTCCACACGCTTCACGTCCGCAGAGATCACGACACACTGACTGCCGTATTTTTTTGCGGCTTCTTCAATGAGATTCGGATTGCGGATCGCACCCGAATTGACACTGACCTTATCCGCGCCGCATTTAAGCACACGATCAAAATCGTCCACGGTGTTGATGCCGCCGCCCACGGTAAGAGGGATAAAGATCGTGCGTGCCACTTCGGTAAGGATATCCGTAAAAAGCGCACGTCCTTCAGCAGAAGCGGTGATGTCATAAAACACCAGCTCATCGGCACCGCAATCACTATAAAATTTAGCAAGCTTCACGGGCGAGGAAACGTCCGCAAGCCCCAGAAAATTCACACCCTTGACCACGCGCCCGTCTTTGACGTCAAGGCAAGGGATAATTCGTTTGGTTATCATGTTTTTCCTCCTTCGGGGAGATGCTTTTTGCAAAAAGCACCTCCCCGTACCCCACCGCAAAAACCTTTGTGGTGAGGGGATTTATTTTATAAGTACAAGGATTCCCAAAACCATAAACAGCAACGACATCAATAGCGCAGCTGCTGCATACAGACATTCCATTGGAAATCCATCAGCAAAATATGCTCGTTTTGGTTTTGGCTTTTGATAAATCACTTGTTTACTCGTAGAAATTTCATTCGGCTTGCTTGGTGATCCGTCAGAAATCGTATACGCAACGCCGTCAACCCGATAAGTATAGGAAGAGTCTGACCAATTTTTATAGAATCTTCCGCTTTTTCCCCCCGAGTATATATTTTTCTTGTGCTCTGTTTTCTGTAAGTATGCCATAACTTTTTTAACATTTCTTTTTCTAAAACCATAGAGGATTATTATATTTCGTATTAAAAAAAGTAGGCAAACAAAACCAATCGAAAGTCCAGTAATACCAAGTATCATCTTGCCACCTGCACCGCTTCCCCAAGGTCGATGGCGCCTGTATAGTAAGCTTTACCGATGATGGCGCCGTAAACGTTCATTTCACAGAGTGCTTTCACGTCATCAAGCGAAGAAACGCCGCCCGAAGCAATAAAGTTGATCTTCGGGAATTTCTCCGAAAGCTCACGGTAAAGAGCAAGATTGGTACCCTTCATCGCGCCGTCACGGGAAATATCCGTGCAAATAACGGTGGATACGCCCATATCCTCAAGTTTTTTCAAAAAGATGTCATAACGAAGATCGGAGTTTTCGGTCCAGCCTTTAATGGCAACGTAGCCGTCGCGCAGGTCAACACCAACAGCAATTTTTTCGCCGTAAGCCGCAAGTGCCTCGCGGAGAAAGGCTTCATTTGTGACAGCCGCCGTGCCGAGAATGACACGGGAAACACCTGCATCCAGATAAGCCTTCACGACCGCCATACTGCGGATACCGCCGCCAACTTCAGCAAAAAGCTTCGTTTCACAAACGATGCTTCGGATCACGTCGAGGTTCGGTGTTTCACCTGTTTTCGCACCTTCAAGGTCGACGAGGTGGATATGCTCCGCGCCTGCTTCTTCAAATTTTTTCGCCACAGAAACGGGATTTTTATCATAAACCGTCATCTGCGCGTAATCGCCCTTGAAAAGGCGGACGGCTTCTTTGCCGTATAGATCAATTGCAGGAAAAAGTTTCATACCCGCTTCCTTTCTTATAATTCACAAAATGCTTTCAAAATGGCAAGTCCCACGTTTCCACTCTTTTCAGGATGGAATTGACAGCCGAAAATATTATCTTTGGCTACAGCCGCCGTCAGCGGTGCGCCATATTCCGAGGTCGCGATGACGCTCTCATCGCAATCCGCGGCATAAAATGAATGAACAAAATAAACGAAATCGCCGTTTTTAATATATTTGAAAATGGGAGAATCTTCTTTTTTCATATCAAGGGCATTCCAACCGATATGAGGAATTTTAAGATCGGCAGGAATCACGTCCGCGATCGGACGTACAGCGCCGCGGAGAAGTCCAAGCCCTTCAAATTCACCGAATTCATAGCTTTTTTCAAAAAGCATCTGCATGCCAAGGCAAATACCGAGAAGCGGTTTCCCCACTCTCGCTTCCTCACATACCACACGGTCAAGACCGCTCGCGCGAAGCTTTTTCGCCGCGTCCTCAAACGCACCGACACCGGGAAGCAGGATCTTATCGGCTTTACGGATCACGTCTGCATCGCTCGTCACGACCGTATCCGCGCCGATCATCGCAAGCGACGAGGAAAGAGAAAAAAGATTGCCCACGCCGTAGTCAACGACTGCTATTTTCATCATAACCTCCTCACAAAACACCCTTGGTGGAGGGGATTTCACCCATCGCATCGGCATCGAGTTTTACTGCTTTACGAAGTGCGCGTGCCACCGCTTTGAATGTACCTTCGATGATGTGGTGACTGTTTTCACCTGCGAGCTTTCGGATATGAAGCGTGATATCTGCACGACGAACGAACGCTTCAAAAAACTCAAGAACGAGTTCGGTATCAAACGTGCCGACCTTTTCCGTGGGGATCGGCAGATCCATACAAAGCTTACCTCTACCTGAAATATCCACAGCAGCAAGGATCAGCGCCTCGTCCATGGGAAGAATGATGTCGCCATAGCGCGTGATACCACGCATATCACCGAGCGCCGCACGGAGAGCGTCGCCAAGGCAGATGCCGATATCCTCCACCGAGTGATGATCGTCCACGTCGACATCGCCTAGGCATTTGATATTGAGGTCAAAACGTCCGTGTTTGGCAAAAAGCGTCAGCATGTGGTCAAGAAAACCGACACCCGTTTTGATCTCGCTTTTTCCTGTGCCATCAAGGCAAAGCGTAAGCGCAATATCGGTTTCGCCCGTTTTGCGGACAATTTCTTTTTCTCTCATCATACTGACCTCTTTTCACTTAAAATTTCTTTCACGATCTCGATGAAACGTGCCATTTCCTCAGCCGTTCCGATCGTGATGCGGTTATATTCTTTGATTTTTTCTGTGCTGAAATGACGCACGAGCACGCCTTTGGCTTTCAGCTTTAAGTAAAGCTCTTCTCCGCCGATCTCGTCCGATTTTGCAAAAAGGAAATTCGCTTTGGAATCGGTGACAGAAAATCCAATTTCTTCCAGTGCGATCTTTGTTTTTTCACGCGTTTCGATGATCTTTTTGCAGTTATCCATATAATAATCATCTTCGCGAAGTGCCGCCGCACCTGCCGCCATCGTCATGCGGTTGACGTTATAAGGATTGGTGGAATATTTCATAATGGAAAGATCGCGGATCAGCTCTTTCGACGCAATACCGAAGCCAAGTCTGGCACCTGCCATACTGCGCGATTTGGAGAACGTACCCGTCACGAGAAGATTATCGTATTTTTTGATCAGCGGCACAGCGCTTTCTCCGCCAAAATCAATGTAAGCTTCGTCAATGATGACGACGCTTTCGGGATTGGAAGACACGATCTTTTCAATATCTGCAAGAGAGAGAAGAAGTCCCGATGGCGCGTTAGGGTTGGCGATAACTATATTTTTGCCGATGCCGATATATGTGCTGACGTCAATGGAAAAATCATCTTCCAAAGGAATCGTTTCAAAGGGAATGTGATTAAGCTCCGCAAAAACGGGATAAAAGCCATAGGTAATATCGGGAAAAACGATGGGGTGTTCCCCATCGCAAAACGCCATGAACGCAAAATTCAGGATCTCGTCCGAACCGTTGGTCATCAAAACGTTTTCCTTTTCCACGCCGAAGCGCGCCGCCATAAGCGAAACAAGCTCCGTACATTCCGGATCGGAATAAAGCTGCAAACGGGAAGCCTCTGCCGCAACTGCCGCCGAAACGCCTGCCGAGGGCGGATAGGGAGATTCATTGGTGTTAAGTTTGATATACTGCATATCTCTCGGCTGTTCACCGGGTGTATATGCTTTCAGATTTTTATGGGTGCTGGAGAAAAAACGGCTCATAAACTCCTCATTTCTTGCGGGAGATGGCGCTTCTCGCATGTGCGGAAAGTCCTTCTTTTTCCGCAAAGAATGCCACGTCGTCCGCCACAGCGGAGAGTGCTTCTTTGGTAAAATAGGTATACTGTGTTTTCTTCACGAAATCATCAACGGAAAGCGGACTGGAAAATTTCGCCGTACCGCTGGTGGGAAGTGTGTGGTTGGGCCCTGCGAAGTAGTCACCGAGCGCTTCGGGACAATATTTGCCCATAAAGATCGAGCCTGCATGCTCCACGGCATCAAGATAATCAAAAGGATTGTCAAGACAAAGCTCCAGATGCTCGGGCGCGATCTCATTGGAAATTTCGATCGCTTCGTCAATATTTTTGGTAATGATGATCTTGCCGTTTCTATCGATGGATTCACGCGCGATTTCTTCGCGAGGGAGAAGCGGAATCTGACGTTCCAATTCTTCGGAAACCTTTTCGGCAAGTGTCACGCTGTCCGTTACGAGAACCGCGCTTGCAAGCTTATCATGTTCTGCCTGCGAGAGAAGATCTGCGGCGAGGACTGTGGGATCGCAAGTGCCGTCAGCCACGATAAGGATCTCGGAAGGACCTGCGATCATATCAATGGAAACCTTGCCGAATACTTGCTTTTTCGCTTCCGCAACGAAAGCGTTGCCGGGGCCAACGATCTTATGAACGGCAGGAACGCTCTCTGTTCCGTAAGCAAGAGCAGCAACCGCCTGCGCACCGCCGAGCTTGAAAATACGGGTAACGCCTGCAACTTTTGCCGCGGCAAGAATCGCAGGATTCACTTTACCGTCCTTGGAAGGGGGTGTCACCATCACGATCTCGCGGCAACCGGCGATCTTGGCAGGAATACTATCCATAAGAACGGTGGAAGGATAAGCCGCTGTACCACCGGGAACGTAAAGTCCCGCTTTTTCGATCGGGATCACCTTCTGTCCCATCACAATGCCCTTTTTATCGTTGATAATGAAGCTGTTTCTCACCTGTTTTTCATGGAAAGCACGGATATTTGCCGCCGCATCTTCCAAAATGCGGATAAATTCGGGTTCCACAAGCTCGAACGCTTCCGCGATCTCCTCTTCGCTCACTTCAAGCGAGGAAAGTCTTACACCGTCAAATTTTTCACAGTATTCGAAAAGTGCTGCGTCACCGCGCGCTTTCACGTTTTTGATGATGTCGGAAACGATGTCCTCCACGTTCACCGTCGGCGTCACGCGCGCAAAAATCTCATCGCGCGCAACCGTTTCACTGTTTAATATTTTTATCATAAAATCACGACCATTCTTTTAATTTTTATCAACAAGCTTTGCAATCGCACTGACAATTTCTTCGATGCGCTCGCCGTTGAATTTGAAGCTTGCTTTGTTGGCGATCAATCTTGCGCTGATGGGAACGATGGTTTCCTTCGGCTCCAGATCGTTTTCATAGAGCGTTTTTCCCGTTTCCACGATATCCACGATCACGTCGGAAAGTCCGAGGATCGGCGCAAGCTCAATGGAGCCATTGAGATGGATAATATCAATATCACGGCATTTGCCTGCGTAATATTCTTTTGCGATGTTTACAAATTTTGTGGCAACACGGAGCGTTTTTTCCGTGTCGTCATGGAAATCTTTTTTTGCCGCGACAGCCATGCGGCATTTACCGAGCTTCATATCGAGAAGCTCATAAACCTCGGGGCGATATTCGAGCAAGATATCCTTGCCGGCGATGCCGATGTCAGCGGCACCTCTTTCGACGTAGATTGCAACGTCCGAGGGTTTTACCCAGAAAAAGCGAAGACCTTTTTCTTCATTTTCGAAGATCAGCTTGCGGTTATTTTCCTTGATGGCAGGACAATCAAAGCCTGCCTCTTCAAACATGGCGTAAACCTTTTCGCCGAGTCTGCCCTTAGGCAAAGCAATATCAATCATGGTTTTCAAGGATCTCAAGACCTCCGTTTCTGAAAGATAAAAGCTCACGGTAACGAATGTTTTCGGGAATTTCTTTTTCCGCAAGCACGGTTTTTCCCATGCCGGAAAGCAGTGCCATCGCACGAAGCACATCGCCTGCGTCCGCATCATCGCCGTAAAGCAAAACGATGTCTGCGTCATATTCTTTTTTTCTCGTATCCAGAAGTGCCAGCATATCGAGGTAAACGGCAAAACCAATCGCACCTGCGCGTCTGCCCATCTTCTGCATGAGTTTATCATATCTGCCGCCCGAAAGGATACCGTCCGGAATTCCTTCCACAAAGCCACGGAAAACGATACCGCTGTAATAATTCATATCATTGACAACGGAAAAGTCGATGCGCAAACGGTTGGCAACGCCAGCGGCTTCCAAAGCGGAAATGATCGCTTCCAGCTCTGCTACGGCACTTTCCGCGCCCCCAATCGCAAGCGTTTTCAGCTTCATGAGAACCTCGCGCGGTTTTCCGTAAACAGAAACAAGCGATGTCAACTTTTTCGTCATGTCATCGTCCACACCGTGCGCGTGGCAGATCTCGCGGATCCCATGAAGATTTTTTTCGCCCACGCACGCGATCAGATTTCGCTTCTCCTCGGTGGGAATGGCAAGCGATTCCGTCAATGCGGAAAGCACACCGAGATGGGAAAGATCAAGAACAGATCTGCGGCTGATCGTTTCCAAACTGCGAAGGGCAAGAAGCACAACTTCAGCCATCGCGTAAACGTCGATCTCGCCGATACATTCAAGCCCCGTTTGCATGATCTCCTTGAACGTATGCGTATTGCGCGAAATGCGGTAAACGTTTTCGTTATAGTAAACCTTTTGCATGCCGCGCACGTCATCTTTGGAATTTTTGATGATGGAAAGCGTCACGTCAGGCTTGAGTGCCATGAGCTTGCCGTCCGTATCGGTAAAAGTGATCACACCGTCACCGACCAGAAAATCTTTATTGCGCACGTACAGGTCATACTCCTCGAATTTGCTCATTTTATACTGTGTGTATCCGTACTGCCGATAGAGTCCGCGCAGAGCAAAAACTGCTTGCTCTGCGCCTCTCGGCGTTTTTTCATCATATATCATATAGGGAAAATCCTCTCGTCTTCTTTTTGTGATAACATTTTACCATGTTAAAACAAGTTTGTCAATAGACATCTTTTGTATTTTGAAAAAAGCATCGCCGAACATGGCAAAATGTCCACGTTCGGCGGCATTTCTTTACGATTCTTTTTTATTCAAAGGGGAGCGTCCTGTGCGTTTGCGCAGCTTGTCTTACGGTGTCGATCAGTTTTGTCACACGAACAATATCAGAAACGGGCACGAGCAGCTTATCAAAGCCGTCCGCGCTTTTTGCGAAATTCTGATAATATTCACAAACGTTGCTCTCCACCACGGGCATCACTTTTTTATGTACCGTTTCCGGCGGACGCGGTGCCATCGTTTTGCTGATGCCTGCCGCTGTGCGCACAGGCACGATCTCTCTTTCTGTCGCGTGTTCCGATACTGTCACGATCTCCACGCCCATATTCCATGCGCGAACGATCGCCGTTCCCTTTTCACCGACAAGATACCAGCGCGGCAAAGAAATAAAATTGCAAGTGCCGACCTCGACCACGACCTCGTCACCGTCTTCAAAGGTGAGATTTGCCGTAAAGCCATCGTCCACTTCGTTGCCTCCCACATAGGAAAGCGTTGCCGAAACGTAGGAAACCTTCGTTTTTCCTTTTAACATCAGCACCTGATCAAAAAGGTGCATACCCCAGTCCAGCAGCATACCGCCGCCCTGCGCCGTGTTTTTGCGCCAGTCCGCAGGAATTCCGCGTGAACCATGCACACGCGATTCGATGCGATAAATGTCCCCGATGCGATTTTCATCGATGATTTTTTTCACGGCGAGAAAATCGCCGTCCCATCTGCGGTTCTGATAAACGCTGAACATGCGCTCACATTCCTTTGCGGTGTCCAAGACCTCATTCAGCTCCTCGATATTCAGGGTGGCAGGTTTTTCGCAGATGACGTGTTTTCCTGCACGCAATGCGCGCATGGATAAACTTTTATGAGAATCATTCGGTGTCGCAATGATAACAATATCCACGTCCTTATCGCAAAACATCGCTTCCGAAGAGCCGTAGACGTAAAGTCCCTTTTCACGGGCAAATGCTCTTCTCTTTTCAGACGTATCATAAACGCCCTTGACCGTCATATTTTGCAGATCCTCCAGTTTGCGGTAGTGCCAAAGCCCCTCGCCGCCAAAACCGATAATACCCAAGTTATGATGCTTCATAAGAAAAATCTCCGTTTTATCAATGAATATAACAATATTAGAGAATCATATTTATCATGGATTTTGTGATGATAGTATTTTACACCATTGTGCCCGTAAAGTCAACATTTTTCGGTGCAAAACCATGCGAAAATCTCACCGAAAACTTAAAGAAATCTTAATGCCCGCTCCCCTTTTCATTTTCGTGATATTGCGGTATAATGTAGTCAAGAAACAAGCAGAAAGGAAAATCAAAAAATGGCAACCATTCTCATCTGTGACGATGAAAAAGACATCGTTTCCGCGCTGAAAATTTATCTCACGGAAGCAGGCTACGATACCAAAGAAGCCTACAGCGGCAAGGAAGCTTTACATATTTTATCTGAAAACGAGATCCATCTTGTACTCATGGATATCATGATGCCCGAAGTGGACGGCATCACCGCCATGCGTATGATCCGAAAAGAAAGCAATCTTCCCGTCATCTTGCTGACGGCGAAAAGCGAAGACGAAGACAAGATCGAAGGGCTTGACGCCGGTGCTGACGATTACATCACGAAGCCATTCAATCCGTCAGAAGTCATCGCGCGTGTGCGCTCCCAGCTTCGCCGTTATCTCACCCTCGGCGGCACGAAAGAATACGATTCCAAAATCGTCCACGGCGGCATCGTGCTGGACAGCCGCGAAAAAACGCTCCACGTGGACGGCGACCCCGTACTGCTCACGCCAACGGAATTTGAAATTTTGAAGCTGCTCCTGCAAAATCCCGGCACCGTTTTTTCTCCCAAAGAGATCTATCGCCGCATCTGGAATAATTCCCCCTACGGTGCGGAAGGCACCATTGCCGTCCATATCCGCCGTGTGCGCGAAAAGATCGAGATCAATCCCGCGGAGCCGCGTTACCTCAAGACCATTTGGGGACAAGGCTACCGCATCGAGAAAAAGATCTGACACCTATATATAGAAAGGACACAAAATGAAACAATATTCCAGACCGAAAAAAGTCATCGCCGTGGTGCTTTCCGCGGTGCTCGTTCTTCTCTTCTTCGCAAGCCTTTTCCTCACGTTCGAAGCGGTGGATCTCGGCTGCTATGATTCCAGACGTGACACCTGCATCACCCAAGCGTACCGAACGCCGATCACGCGCAATCTCGACCAAGTAAGACAAGCCTTTTACACTTATGATCGCGACTTTGACCGAATCGCAGAGTTTTATAAAAACACCAACTTTGAATTTGATTATTACATCAATAACGAACTCGCCTATTCCACCAGAACAAACCGTGAAATTTTGGAATATAGTGACTGTTATTACCCTCTTTACGTTGATGCAGAAGTCGGCACGCACCTCGTCGGCTACGCCGTAAATGATCCAAATGCTGAAAATATCTTTTATCAGGATATCCGCTTCGCAACCTTTCTTTATGATATGCGCTACGTGTTTTTCGTGATTTTGGCGCTCTCGGCACTCCTCTTTTTCCCGCTTTTTGCCTATCTTCTCGCAACGGCAGGCAAGCGCGCTTATGCGGAAAAAGCACAAGGCTCTTTTATTGAGCTGATTCCCTTTGACCTATTCACCGCGATCTACGTGGGACTTTCCTTCGCCGCGGTAGGAGGATTTATGCTGATCATGAATGACCTTTACACCGTTTTTGATAGGATCGCATATATCTTCACCACCGCGCTCGCTGTCGTTTGTTATCTACTTCTTTTGCTTTATCTTGTGAGCTTCATTACGCGTCTGCGCATCGGCGGTATCCTCAAAACAACTGTCATCTGGCGCTTGCTCACCGTCATTTTCCGCTTGAGCGTAAAGCTTTTCCGTCTGATCGTGAAGTTTTTCCGTTTGATCGGTCGAGGCTTTCGTTTCCTTGGCAAAAAGATCCGTGCGTTTTTCCGCATGCTCCCCCTTATCTGGCATATCATCGTCGCGATGGCACTTCTTTTCGTCATGGATTTTATCATGATCGTTATTGCCACGAATAATCGTAGTTTTGGGTTTCTCTGCTTCTATCTCATCATCCGCACCACGCTGTTTTCCGTCTTTTTGATGTATATTTATCTTATGCTCCGCAAGCTGAAAAAAGGCGGCGAAGCAATCGCAAGCGGCGATTTTTCATATCAGATCGAAACTGAAAATATGCTGGGTGATCTCCGCAAATTCGGTGACGATCTCAATCACATCAGCACCTCCATGGAAACCGCCGTCGATGCCCGACTGAAAAGCGAACGCCTGAAAACGGAACTGATCACAAACGTATCTCACGATATCAAAACCCCACTCACCTCCATCATCAATTATGTGGATCTGCTGAAAAAAGAAGAACCTGAAAGCGAAACCGTCCGTGAATACGTAAACGTGCTCGACCGTCAATCCCATAAACTCAAAAAGCTCATCGGGGATCTCGTGGAAGCCTCCAAAGCCTCCACGGGAAACGTCGCTGTTCATCTCGAAGAATGTGACGTTGGCGTGATGCTGGAGCAAACGGTTGGCGAATATGAAGAAAAACTGCAAAAAGCAGGACTTTCCGCCGTCGTAACTTGCAGCAGAACACCGATGAAGATCATGGCGGACGGCAGACATCTCTGGCGCATCTTTGATAATCTGATGAGCAACATTTGCAAATATTCTCTGCCCGGCACACGCGTTTATCTCGAAACGCGCACCGATGGGGAGATGGGTATCATCACCTTCAAAAACATTTCCAAATCTCCCATTGATATTTCCGCAGACGAGCTGACAGAGCGCTTCGTACGCGCGGACACCTCGCGCAACACCGAAGGCAGCGGCCTTGGACTTTCCATCGCGCAAAGTCTTATGAAGCTCCAAAACGGCACGCTCGACATCGTTTGCGACGGCGATCTTTTCAAAGCCATTCTGACGTTCAAAATCATATAAAAAGAAAAACGGACTTCTCCCGAAGTCCGTTTTTGTTGCAGAGCACCGCCCTGCTTCGTCAAGATACAATTATTCTTTTTTCTTCTCCATAAAATCGAAAATGAGTTCCATTGCGGCAAACAACACACCTGCGATAGGCCAAATCACCCAAGTAATCTCCCAATCGTTCGAGAGGAAACTCCAGCCTAGGTAGACTGCAGTTGCCACGAGCCAATAGACCGACGCGATTAACTCCAAGATCTTGTTTTTTTCTTTTTTCTTTTTAGAAAATTCACCCTCACAGAGCAATCTTTGCATACTCGCCCAGCGAACACCAGCAAGGATAAAAAACATCACGCCGATCCCTGCTGTGATCATCGTGAGCGCCAACATCAAAACAACGAAAAATTCCTTTTCTGTAAACGCGCCGACAAGCAACGGCACGGGGGACATCACGCAGAGGCATGCGCCGATATAATTGTATCGCATATAAGTGTCACGGTAGGCTTTTTGCTTTTCCTTCACCATGCCCGAAACACCGTATTCCGTTTCAAATGGCTCGTTTTCAAAAAATTCATAAGGTGCATTTTCAAAGCCCGTGCGAATGAA
The DNA here is from genome assembly GCA_964466625.1 of uncultured Lachnospiraceae bacterium. Taxonomy (GTDB): domain Bacteria; phylum Bacillota; class Clostridia; order Oscillospirales; family CAG-272; genus QALR01. The sequence continues at coordinate 16,242 of CAYXQF010000024.1, forward strand.
AAGCATCACCGCCGGAACAACAAACAAAAACAAAAGCACCATGCCAAGTCCGCCCGCCCAATTTTCCGTGACGGAAAAGATCCCATATTCCGACATCGCGCCAAGAAGAATCAGCGGAATCGGCGAGAAAATACAGAGAAAAACGCCAAGTGCAATTCGTTTTGCCGCACGCACTCTGCTTTCTAAATAGTCATTCGCTTCTCCGAGCGTCACACGGCGTACAGCGGATGCTTCCGTGCTTTCTGCATATTCTTCTGACTCCATCTCGTCTTTGAGAAGATAGTCCGTCGTCACACCGAAAAGACTTGCAAGCTGCAAAATCTTGTCCAAATCAGGCACAGATTGACTGCTCTCCCACTTGCCGACCGCTTGACGGGAAACGCTCATCTTCTCTGCAAGCTCTTCCTGTGACCAACCGTTTTTCTTCCGCTCTCGGATAATTTTTTCTGCAAAAATCATAAAATTTTTCCTTTCTCGTTTTCTCGGGAATCCCCTTGTTCACCGCTATTCTATCATTTTTTGCGGTTACACACCACCAACCGACGGTTGCATTTGGGCAACGACAAAGAGCATTGCATCGAAAAGACACAAAAAGGCGGAAGTTTCCTCCCACCTGAATGAAGTGTTAATCCAAATAGTAAACGATGTCGCCCTCGCCCGACATGAGAAGCGCCGCGAGAAGTCCCACGGCAAGGATACCGAGGAAAATGGCAACTGCCACGCGCCATGGCGAGATCGGTGTTTTTCCGCTCACCTTACCTGTCTGCCCGTTGACCATAAAATGATAGGTCTTGTTTTTATAGCTGAACGTGGAAAACCACACGGGAAGCATCAGATATTTATATGTAATGCCTTGATACGACGTTTTGATATTCAAATTTGCCACGCGATCCGCATGATGGTCACGGCGGATCTTTTGGTCGATCTTTTTTTCCAGCTTTGCGCGGATAAAGGATTTCGCTTTTTCCCATGCGTCTTTGAGTCCCACCGAATAACGCTCCGAAGCAAAGCCTGCCATATATTCGGGTTTATAGACCACGTTTTTCTCGGTATCAAAAGGTTCGATGCCCGAAAGCATATTGCCATCGTGCTTTTTCGTGGCAGAAACGAGCGTATCGTTCATAAATTCATTGTATCTGCCTGCGGTGCTATACCAATCCACAACGGTTTTGCGTTCCTTGCCGCTGCCGACAGTGCGCACCTTGCCATAGCGCGCAGTATACGTCGAATAAGTCGTCGCATCAAACGTCCAATACGGCAAGTAAATGCCTTTCATTTTTCCTGTTTTTGCTGTTTTTTTCACGTTGGAAGGACAAAACCATTTCTTTTTGATCCAAGCGGAGAAACGTCCCTTGGCATCGTCCTCGGGAATCTGAAAAGGACAAACACCGCCCGGTGCCATAGTATCCTCGTCACCCGATTCCATGACTTGATTGGAGCCGCAATACGGACATTCACCCGACACGGTGGACGCATCATAAACGGTTTCCGCACCGCAGGATTCGCAAATAACCACACGCTTTTCCATACCCCAATCACGATTTGCCTTGTTTTCTGCTTCCAAAAAATCAAGCTCTGCCGCATGATCCGGGAGATCTTTTTCAATATCCACGGTAGTGCCGCAATAAGAACAAAGAAGCTTCCATGTTTTCGGATCGAAATCCATCGTACCACCGCACGTGGGGCATTTTTTATCGGTTTCGTCCAGCGTTTCTTCCAAATTCATCTCGTATTGTTCATCGAGATTCATGTCTTTTTCGTCTTTCATTTCTTTCTCCGTCATCTGATATCGTCATCAGTAAAGGGATCTGCACATTCGGGGCAGTATTTCGGCGGATTTTTGGGATCTTCGGGTTCCCAACCGCATTTGTCGCAGCGATAAAGCGGCTCACCCTGCGGTTTACGTTTACCGCATTCAGTACAGAATTTACCTTTATTGACAGCACCACAAGAACAAGTCCAACCGACCGCAGGTCTTGCTTTGCCGCATTCCATGCAGAATTTGCCCGTGTTTTCCGCACCGCAGGAGCATTTCCAAGCACCGTCTGTTTTGGGAGCAGGCTTCGGCTTGCCGCATTCCATGCAGAATTTACCCGTGCAGCTTGCACCGCAGGAACAAGTCCAAGCGTTCGCCGCAGGTTTTGCCGCTTCGGGCTGTGCAGGCTGTGCCGCGCCCATCGCGTAAAGATTCTGTGCGTTCATGCCACCTGCGTTCATTGCCATGTTCATGCCCGCAAAACCCATGAAAGCACCCCCCTGGTTGCCTGCCGCCGTCTTCATCGCGTCAGCTTGCGCGCCAACGAGCGTTGCTGCCGCCATCGTCGGATTGCGGAAGGTTGCCGTGCGCTGAAGTTCCTTGATCATTGCTTCATCTTCTTCAGAAGCCTTCACGGAGTTGATACCGATGGAGAAAAGAGAGATACCGCGTTTTTCTGTCCAGCTTGCGGAAAGCACTTCATTGAGCGCGTTTGCCATTTCCATCGTGTGACCGGGAAGCGCGCTATAACGGATACCCATATCGGAAATTTTCGCAAAAGCAGGCTGGAGTGCGGTCATAAGCTCAGTCTTGAGCTGACCATCGATCTCCGAGCGGTTGTATTCTGCGATCACGTTGCCGCAAACGTTGGCATAGAACAAAATCGGGTTTGTGATCTTATAAGAATATTCACCGTGGCAACGAATGGAAATATCCACGTCAAGTCCGATATTTCTATCCACCACACGGAACGGAATGGGATTGGGCGTGCCATATTTATTGCCCATGATCTCCTTGGTGTTGACGAAATACACGCGCTGATCTTTTGCGGTGTCGGCACCAAAGGTGAAACGCTTGCCGATCGTCTTAAAGGAATCGAGAATGCCTTTGCCAAGTCCACCGTAGAAAATGCTGGGCTCGGTGGAGCTGTCATAAACAAATTCGCCAGCTTCCGCGCAAAGCTCCGTCACCTTGCCCTGCTCCACGATGAGCATACACTGTCCTTCATTGACCGCGATGACAGAACCGTTAGAGATGATGTTTTCTTCCCCTTTACGATTTTGAGAACGGCGAGATGTTCTCTTCTCACCCTTCGCCACAAGCGTATCCGCAGAAAGCGAATCGCAATAAAAATATTCCCTCCACTGGTCACCGAGTGTACCGCCTACAGCGCCTGTAAATGCTTTGATAAGTCCCATAAATTGCTCCTTTTCTGCAGGGCTCTGCCCTGCGACCCGCCAAGGGACGGTATCCCTTGGAACCCATTTTTGGTATGTATTTATTTGGTGTTATTTGTTCATCTTCGCAAAGATCTTTGCAAGCTCTTTACCGAAAGCTTCTGCCATGAAATAGAAACCGAGATCGGTGGGGTGCGAACCGTCCACCGCGCACGCATCGCGGAAGAAGCGCGGACACTCTTTTGCAAAATCCACGAAATATACGTTTGCGTCGCCTTCAGCCATTGCTTTTTCATAATTTGCTTTGATCATATCGTGACGCTCATGAGCAGTCTTATCTCTCGCCGTATCATAAGCAGGACGGGACGCCATCACGATCGGAAGCGTGGGGTGCGCATCACGGATCTTGCGATAGCCTTTGTAATGTGTTTCCTTCAGATGCTCAACGGTGGGAGCGTTGTGGTCATAGTCATAAATGAAAATGCTCATGTCAAGACTTGCAAGATAGTCCATCATCACGTCCTCGCCCTTAGCGCTGCCCGAAAAGCCGAGATTTACGTAGTTTGCATCAAAGCGGCGGGAAAGACGGCCGATATAGTCATTGCCCGAAACAGAAGCACAGCCACCCTGTGTGATGGAAGAACCGTAAAAGACCATCGGTTTTTCGTAAGTATAACCACACCATTTTTCAAGACTTGCTCCCTCTTGCAGACCGATCATACATTCGGAGATCGGGCAATACAGCGGAAAATAGATTAAAATATCACGTTCTCTGGCATCGGGGAAATCAAGAACGGATTCATATCCTGCCATCGAATTGGTGGGAACGAACGTGCCGTAATAATCGTAACCGTCCTTTTCCTTAATGAAAAGACAAAAGCCGGCAGAGCCTGTCAGCGCCATGTGCGGCATACGCCAACAAGAAGGACGTTTGCAGGAAAGTGCCACGTAAGGCGAATTGGTCTTGAACGCGATGCGGCCGCCTGCCGTATTCATAGCAAGATCACGCACGCCGTCATTCACTTTTTCCGCAACGTCATTCGGCATACGGCGATAGACGCCGTCTTCATGATAAACACCATAAAGTGTAAACGGTTCTATGCGGGGATCGTAAAGCACAACGTCATCTTTGCCAATGGCATTTTTCACTGCGAGATGCGGGTCAATCGTAGAAATATCTTGCATCGTATGTATCCTCACTTTTTGAAAGTTTATTGCTTATTTACATAAATGTGAGCTTTGCCCACTATTTTTATTTTAACTTTATCTCGTCATTTTGTCAAGAAAGTGTGCCCGATTTCCTTGCTTTTACCGTAAAAATATGCTAAAATGTTGAAGTACCATGATATGAAAAGGAGATTCTTTCTGTGATCACGGAAAAAATATATGAAAAAGACGGAATGTGTTTTTCCTTCCGCGCAAATATCTTAAAAACAAGAGAAGAAAACGAGAAAAAGGCGTTGCTAATTGACCGCACGGCATTCTTCCCCGAAGGCGGCGGACAGACGGCAGACCGTGGCACGCTCGGTGGTGTGAAGGTTCTCGACGTGCAGATCGAAGACGGCGAGATCTGGCATTACGTGGACGCTTTCCCGACGGAAACAGCAGTCGAAGGAATGATCGAAGAAAAAGAACGCTTGCGCAAGATGCAAAACCACCTCGGCGAGCATTTGCTTTGCGGCGCCATTCACAAGCTTTACGGCTTTGAAAACGTGGGCTTTCACCTCGGCGCGGATTACATGACCTTTGACGTGAGCGGTCCCATGACATGGGACGAGATCCGAGCGGCAGAAGAACTCTCAAACCGCGCTGTGGCAGAAGATGCACCCGTGCGCATCTATATTCCAAGCAAAGACGAGCTTCGCGCCCTCGCCTACCGCGCAAAAAGCGAAAAGCTGGAAAATGAAGAAGAGATCCGCATCGTGGAAGTCGAAGGCTTCGACCGCTGTGCTTGCTGTGCGCCGCACCTCGACCGCGCAGGCAAGGTCGGTCTTATCAAGATCGTGGAAGCGATGCATTACAAAGGCGGCATGCGTTTCCATGCTTTCTGCGGTTTTGATGCACTCCATGATTACGACCAGCGCCTCACGGAGATTCGCAAGGTTTCCGCTCTGCTTTCGGCAAAGCCCGATGAGATTGCCCTTGCGGTGGAAGCAAAGCTTTCTGAGCTTTCGGAAATGAAAAAAATGATCGGCGCACAAAAGCGCGAGATCATTCGCTTAAAGCTTGATGCCATCGCACAAACCATAGCAAATATCACCATTTTTGACGCAACGCTTGACGGGAATGCTATGCGTGAATTTGCGACGGTCGGCATGGAAAAAACAGACGCGATCTTTTCTGTTTTTTCGGGCTCGGAGGAGGAAGGCTATCAATTTGTTATTGCTTCGAAAAAAATTCCGCTGAAAGCCAAAGCGGAAGAATACCGAAAGGTATTAAACGGCAAATGCGGCGGCAGTGACAAAATGCTCTTTGGCCATGCAAACGCAAAAAAAGAAGATATCTTGGCTTATTTTAATTAAGCAAAAAACGATCTCGACACAAAGTGTCGAGATCGTTTTTATTTTTCAAAAAATCAGTTGCCAAAATGAATAACCAAGCTTTCCACGATCAAAAGCAAAAGCAACATACCGAAATTGAAAGCAGAAAACACGGCAATATATTTTTTCGTGCCTTTGGGATCGTGCTTTGTGTATTCGCGGAACGTGATCAGACTCGCAAGAGAAGCAATGAGCGTACCTGCACCGCCGATATTCACCCCGAGGAGCAATTCGCGGTAGTTATCCGTAAACTGGGAAAGCAAGACGGCGGACGGCACGTTACTGATTACCTGGCAAGAAAGCGCGCTGAAAATAAGCGTATTTTTGGAAAGCAAAAATTCAAAAAGCTCTCTTACGGCAGGGATTCTTGCCATATTGCCGGCAAAAACAAAAAACGCACAGAATGTGAGAAGCAACGGATAGTCAACCTTTTTCAGCGCATCTCTGTCAAGAAACAAAAGTGCGAGAGGCACGATGATAAGACCGACCACATACGGGATCACACGGAAAACGACGATGATGGAAAGCGCGAAAAGCACAAGATAAATACTTGCGCGCACAGGAGGAATCTTTGCGATATCCTCATGGATCTCCATTTCCTCTTTCTTCACGAAAATAAGGCAACAAGCCGTGATCACCACGATAGAGATGATAAACGGCAACGCCATGATGCTCATAAATTCGCCCGTGGGAATATTGAAAGCAGAATAAATATAAAGATTCTGCGGATTGCCAAAAGGTGTCAGCATACCACCGAGATTCGCGGCAATATTTTGCATGACGAAGGTAAACGCCATATATTTTTCCTTCCCCGTGGAGGAAAGAACGAGATAGCCGAGAGGCAAAAACGTGAGTAGTGCCATATCATTGGCAAGAAACATCGAGCCGATAAAAGTGATGTAGACAAGCGTCAAGATACAAAGACGGGTGTTTTTACAAACCCCGATGATCTTATGCGCCAGCGTGACAAAAAAGCGAATATTGCGCAGTGCGCAAATACACGCAAGCGTACAGAAAAGACACGTCAGCGTCTTAAAATCGAAATAGCCGATATATTCGGCATCGGGAGGAACGATGCACGATGTGACAAATGCCGCGAGCATCGCGATACAAAGAACCGTATTCTTTTTTACAAACGTTGTAATCGCATGAAAAGCGCGGCTCAAACCGCGCGTGAGGGTCGCTCTTTTGGCAGATTCCGTTTTCACTTTCAAAAACTCCTTCAAAATAATATCACAAACGATGATATTATACAACAAAAAGGAAGAAATTGCAAGAGTTTTTTGCACCACAGAAAAAGTTTCTTTTTTTCATCAAAAATGACTCTCGGAAAATATCTTTTCAAAAAGAATGAGGGTGTTGTCATGAATATAATGTGCGTTTCGTGCGCTCATTCCGCCGCAGTCACAAGCGATCTTTTCCCACGTTTCCCCAAAGATATACCGTCTGCGCAAGATCGTGCGCCCAATAGGATCTTCGATCTTATCAATGAGCTTCGTGGCAAGAAGCTTTTCTTCTTTCATTTTTCGAATCAAAAGCGACAGTGCTGCTTCCCTGTCCGCGATCTCCATGGCAAGCTCGCCATCTTCACTGCTGCCCTCCATGTCCTTCCAAAATGCAAGCTCATCTGTTTTTTCCAAAAGCTCGGTTTTCCAGACACGCAACCGTTCTAAAAATTCTTTTCCCGTGAGTTTTTCTTTGACCATTCAATAATCCTTTCTTTTCTTCCGTTCGTCATATAGCGAACATTTGTTTTTGTTATATTCTACCACAAAGAAAGGATTTTGTCAATAGTTTCCTTTGAAAACAAAAAACAACCGACGATGCTGGGTGTCCGTAAAACAGTTAATCCTCTCTATGAAATCGTTCATAGAGAGGATTTT
>CAYXQF010000025.1:0-16437 GCA_964466625.1 uncultured Lachnospiraceae bacterium
GCTTCACCTACTGCATTCCCCCCTTCATGATCCGTTCCGGCGTTGTAACAGGCGTTATGAGCTTTGCGGAAATGGAAGCTATGATGTATAAGATCGAAGGCGAAGACCTCTACCTCATCGGTACGAGCGAACACTCCATGATCGGTAAATTCATCGACCAGATCGTTGATGAAAAATCTCTCCCCCAGACACTCACCAGCTATTCTCCCTGCTTCCGCAAGGAAAAAGGCGCTCACGGCATCGAAGAACGCGGTGTTTACCGTATCCACCAGTTTGAAAAACAGGAAATGGTCGTTGTCTGCAAGCCTGAAGACAGCCCGATGTGGTTCGATAAGCTCTGGCAGAACACCGTTGACCTTTTCCGTTCTCTCGATATTCCCGTTCGCACGCTCGAATGCTGCTCCGGTGACCTTGCAGACCTCAAGGTGAAATCCGTAGACGTAGAAGCCTGGTCTCCCCGTCAGAAGAAATACTTCGAAGTTGGCTCCTGTTCCAACCTCGGTGACGCACAGGCTCGCCGCCTCAAGATCCGTGTCAACGGTGCTGACGGCAAGAAATACCTCGCGCACACCCTCAACAACACCGTTGTTGCTCCGCCTCGCATGCTCATCGCGTTCCTCGAAAACAATCTGAACGCTGACGGCTCTGTGAACATTCCCGAAGTTCTCCGTCCTTACATGGGTGGCAAAGACAAACTCATTCCCAAGAAGTAATTGAGGCGCTGCCTCAAACTCCGTTTAAGGAAACTTTTTGCAAAAAGTTTCCTTAAAAAACCTTCAAAAATCTTTAGTAAAAAACCACCGCTGTCGATTTGGCAGTGGTGGTTTTTTGTTTCTATTTTGAAAAAGCATGTTTATTACTTTTCTCTTTTTGAAAGAGAAAAGTTACAAAAGAGAAGCAAAAAGTAGCGCGAACAGTTTTATACCCTTTTGCCATCTGTTCAAAATTTTTATTATAGTAAAATGCTCGCATAGCTCGCAGGGCGTACCTTGCAGGTTTATCGCTTTTCTTTTGCAGATCAGATATTTCATGTATACCTTCGCCTACCATCGGTGTTTTGACGCGAAGCGTCAAAGCCACACTCGGAAGCATCGGCGAGAGCTTTTTGTGCGAACATGAGCGCGTGTGTTCATTTTATAAAATTTTAAAGCATTTTGCCCGCGTTTTATGTTAGCACAAAATACAATCCGCCGTCGACAAGAGGGACGTCCCGGAACCGCCAGAGAGGAGGGCGCACGACGTGCTCGTGCGAGTCATCTCTGGCAGGCGTTCGAGTTGCCTTTCGTTTCACATAAGCGAGATAAACCGTCAAGACGGTTTTTGCTTCTCTTTGTCTCTTTCTCTTTCAAAAAGAGAAAGAGGATAAGATACAAAAAAGCCGAGCGAAATGCTCGGCTTTCATGTTTTGCTTATGTAAAATTAAGCTGCGAAAACACTGATCTTGTTGCTGAAGAGTTCTGTGATGAAGTCAACGATCCAGAAGATGAAACCGATGCCAAAGCAGCAAAGAATACCAACAACGAGAGTAAGAACATTCTTTGTTTCAACGAAACGAATGATTCTGTAAACAGGCGAAATGATACCACCGAAGAAGAACTGAAGAATCAGTTTTACGATCTTGGGAAGGTTTTCATAAGCAGCCGTGATAGAAGTGTTAGCCATTTCCGTAATTCTCCTTAAAAATTTTGTTCACACGATATGTATGACATTTCATATTATATCGCAAGTATGCAAAAAATTCAACATTTTTTCACATATTTTTTGTTTTTTTAGGATTTAGGACCTCTGACACGATCAATAAGGTTCTGAATGCGGTCCACGGGGCTGAGAAGCTTGCTGATGGAAGCGTCAGAGTTCATGTTTTCGATGAGGTATGCAACGTATTTGCACATATCAACCTCTGCATACCAAGGAGCATCGATGATCTCCTGTCTGCGGTAGTTCAGGTTGGTGGTAAAGATGCGGTCGATAAGACCTTTTTCGTAAGCGGCATCGATCTTTGCTCTGCCGGAGGTGAAAAGACCGAAGGTTGCGAAAACGAATACGCGGCGCGCACCTTTATTCTTGAGCTGTTCTGCAATATCGAGAACGGATTCGCCGCTGGCGATCATATCGTCAACGATGATAAGATCTTTGCCTGTTACGTCTTTACCGAGGAATTCATGCGCTTCAATGGGGTTTCTGCCGTCAATGATCACGCTGTAATTGCGGCGTTTGTAGAACATACCGAGTTCCACGCCGAGAAGGGAGGAATAATAAATAGAACGGGACATCGCGCCTTCATCGGGTGCAACGATCATCGTGGTTGCAGGATCGAAGGTGATATCGGGATATTCTCTGACAAGTGCTTTGAGCATCTGGTAAGCAGGACGAACGTTGTCAAAGCCGCTGTGTGGGATCGCCTGAACGACACGAGGGTCGTGTGCGTCAAAGGTGATGATATTGGTAACACCCATCGAAGTGAGCTCCTGGAGCGCCATTGCACAGTCAAGAGATTCTCTTGCAGTTCTGCGGTGCTGTCTGCCTTCATAGAGCATAGGCATAATGAGGGATACACGGCGTGCTTTACCGCCGATGGCACAGATGATACGCTTGATGTCCTGATAGTGATCGTCAGGACTCATCGGTACGTTCATACCGTACATCTTGTAGGTAACGCCATAGTTGAAAACATCGGCAAAAATATAGGTGTCATGTCCGCGAAGGGATTCGTGAATGATCGCTTTACCTTCACCCGAACCGAAACGAGGGCAATCCGCATCAACAAGATAGGTGCCTTCCTTGTCATTTCTCCACTGGTGGAGATAATTGTCTACTTTACCGAGAAAATTATCAGTCCCCTTCATACCGATGATGCTAAGCTCACCGAAATATTGTTTTTCCATGTTGAAATCCTCCGTCATAGATTGATAGCGAAATTTTGGATTAAAGGTTGAATGCTACTTCGATTTCTCTTACTTCGTCGGGGCTGATCTTGACAACTTCGCCGCCAAGGCTTGCAGCCTGAACGAGAGATTTTGCGCTGTATTCCAAAACTTCGAGGCGGTCAAATGCGTTGAGCATATTGGTGCCTGCAGCGATGATGGAGTCATTTTCAATCAAGAGAACGGGATCCTTGAGAGAAATATCCTTTACGAATTCTTCGGGGTTCTGGTAAGAAGCGCCGAAGGGACGTTTACGAACGGTCTTGAGTGCGATATAGCTTTCAGGGATAAGACGAGCATCGAAATCGGTATCGGTAACAGCGAACGCCATGATGTGGGGAGGACGTGCGATGATAACGGTCTTGATTTGAGGATCGTTGTTATAAATGATCTTGTGAAGAACGAAAGAACGGGAGGGTTTCTTGCCTTCTTCGCACTTACCCTCTTTGTTGATAAGAACGAGATCTTCGGGTTCAAGGTATGCACGGTCTTTGCCGGAAGGTGTTACGATAAAGGAACCGTCGGAAAGCTTGCAGGAGAACGTACCCATATCGCTGGTGAAGAGCTGGTTGCCATATGCACGGTGAATGAGATCACACATATCGCGGCGAACTGCGAGTTCTTCGCTGGTACGCACTTCGGGAACGAAGGTTTCGTATTTGGGAACGATGTTGCTCTTATAGTTATCGAGCTGAGCTGCAGAGAGGTTACGGATTTTACCGCCGAGCGCTTTTGCGTTGATCTGGATTCTTGCGCAGAAGTCGAGCATTTCAAAGCTCATGAATGCTTTGAAGAGAGTCTTCGCACCGATAACAACGCCATGATTTTCGAGCATAACGGTGTTCATGCCCTTAGCAAATTCTGCGGAGATCTTGTCACCGAGAGTAGAACTGCCGGGGAGAGCGTATTCCGCGATGGAGATGTTACCGGAGAGAAACTTCGCGTCAGGAATGATGGTGTTATCAGGAGCCTGTCTGAGCAAGCTGAACGCTACGAGTGCCGGAGGATGTGCATGAAGAACAGCTCTGAGGTCAGGGCGTTTCTTGTAGATCGCGAGGTGGAAAGGATATTCTACAGAAGGACGGTGGAAACCGATGATGGTACCGTCGGGTTTGATCTGCATGATATCTTCGCGGCGAAGGTTACCCTTGTCTACGCCGGAGGGAGAGATCCAAACGGTGCCTTCAGAGTCACGAATGGAGAGGTTACCGCCGGTGGTGGTGGTCATACCGTGATAGTAGATACGGTTCATGATCATAACGATTTGATCAGCAGGGTGAAGCATTTCGAAATTCATTTTGTTTCTCCTTTCGGGCTTTTGATGTAGGAAGATGGGGTGAAAATCCCATCTTCCGCCCTTTTAAATTTAATAAAATGGGAATAGTCTACCTTTTAAGTGTACGCCTAAAAACGCAAGTTGTCAAGAGTTTATCTTGCGAGGAGCACTTCTTTTTCGTATTTCTTAACTTCTTCAAACCAAGAAGCGTCAGCCGCTACGCCGCAACGTTTGCAGTATTCAGCCCATACAGCGCCGAAAGGAAGCATCTTTGCTTCTTCCTGCATAACCATAAGTTCGGTGAAGTTGCTTTCGTCCTGAAGCTTTTTGAGAGAAGCGTTGGGTGTGCAGAGAGCCATAAGAAGAGCTTTCTGGAAGCTGCGGAAGCCAACAACCCAAGCGGAGATACGGTTGATGCTGGCATCGAAATAGTCGAGAGCGATATAAGTGCGGTCAAGCGCATCGCAACGAACGATTTCTTTTGCGATCTCTTTAGTCTCATCATCAAGAAGAACTACGTGGTCAGAGTCCCAACGAATCGGTCTGGTTACGTGGAGAGCGATTTCGTCAAAGAAGCAAAGGAGTGCGGGGATCTTATCGGAAACCACTTCGGTGGGGTGATAGTGACCGTTATCCATGAGGGGAGGCATCTTTCTTTGTTCATAGCAGCGATGCTGAGCGCAAATTCTGCGCTACCTGCGGTGTAAGCTTCTACACCGATACCGAATACTTTGGATTCTACGCAAGGTTTAACCTTATTGAAATCAAAGGGTTCGGAAAGGATCTGTTCGATGGAATCTCTGTAACGCATTCTGGGACCCATTCTGTCTGCGGGGATATCCTTGAAGCCGTCGCCTGTCCAGATATTCATAACGCAGGGTACGCCGGTTTCTTCTGCGAAATACTGAGAAATGCGGATACAAGCCTTGCCGTGTTCGATCCAGAAGTCACGAACTTCTTTATCGGGGTGGCTGAGGGTGAGGCCGTCCTTCTGCATGGGGTGAGAGAAGAAGGTGGGGTTGAAGTCAATGCCCATGCCTCTTTCCTTTGCGAATTCCACCCATTTTTTGAAGTGTTTGGGTTCAAGCTTGTCACGGTCAGCAAAACCGTCTTCAAAAATAGCATAGCAAGCATGGACGTTCAGTTTTTTCTTGCCGGGGCAAAGAGAAAGCATTTTGTCCATGTCAGCCATAAGCTGTTCGGGATTGGTTGCTTTGCCGGGATAGTTGCCTGTGGTCTGAATACCGCCGGTGAGCGCGCCATCGTTATCAAAACCGCCAACGTCGTCACCCTGCCAGCAGTGAACAGCTACAGGTACGTTTTGGAGGCGTTCGATGGCAGCTTCTACGTCAACGCCGACTGCTGCATAAGCTTCTTTTGCGAGTTCATAAGATTTGCACATAGGTATCTCCTCTTTCTTTCGTTATATATTTTTATTTTTTACTATTCTTAAATATTGTTTTCTCCCAACTTTCTCTTTTTGAAAGAGAAAGTTGCAGAATCAAAACGTCAATTGGAACTTTTATGTTTATTTCTGAATGAGCTTGAGGAATTTGCCGTAAGCTTCGTCCCAAGCAGCTTTCTTATCCATTTCAGGTTCGTATTCTTTTACTTCGAAGGAGTTTGCGATCACTTCTCTTGCCTGCCAGAGATCTTTGATCTCGCCAAGTGCGATCGCCTGCGCTGCGATGTTACCAAGAGCAGTTGCTTCTACGGGGCCTGCATAAACAGGTCTGCCGCAAGCGGTAGCGGTGAACTGGGAGAGCTGATCTTCTTTGGTACCGCCGCCAACGATGTTGATCGCGGGGATACGTTCGCCGCACATTTCGTCGATGCATTCAACGGTGTAGCGGTAACGCATAGCGAGGCTTTCGAGGATACAACGAACAATTTCGCCCTTAGTCTGGGGTACGTACTGACCGGTTTCTTTGCAATATTCTGCAATTCTCTTCGGAATGTTGCCGGGAACGCCGAATCTTGCATCGTCAGTATCGATGAAGCATTTGAGCGGTTCAGCAGCTGCAGCTGCGGTAGCGAGTTCTGCGAAGGAAACCTTTTCGCCTTCTCTTTCCCACTGACGCTTGGATTCCTGTTCCACCCAAAGACCGGTGATGTTCTTGGAGAAACGAATGGTATCGCTGTAGCCGCCTTCGTTTGTGAAATTATATGCTTTGGATTTTTCGCTGATAACGGGATTTTTGGTTTCGGTACCCATGATAGACCATGTACCGGAAGAGAGCCAAATGAATTTTTCGCTCTTTGCAGGGACAGCAACGACAGCACTGCCGGTGTCATGCGCCGCAACGGAGATGACCTTCGGATTGATACCACCGAATTCTTCTACAAGAGAAGGTGCGAGGTTACCGCAAACGGTGCCGGGTTTTACGATGTTGCCAAAGAGTTTTTCGGGAAGACCGAATTTTTCAATGAGAGTTTTCGACCAGTTACGGCTGTTTGCATCGAGAAGCTGGCTCGTGGAAGCGATGGTGTACTCCGTCTGCTTGTAGCCGGTAAGGAAATAGTTGAGAAGGTCGGGAACAAAAAGCATATCCTGCGCGATATCAAAAAGTTCGGGATTATCCTTCTGGATCGCAAGGAGCTGATAAAGGGAGTTAAGTTCCAAAACCTGAATACCCGTGATGCCGTAAACTTCGTCAGAGCTTACGATATTCGAGGAATAAGCAGGGATACCTGCGGTGCGAAGATCACGGTAGTGAACGGGATTGCCGATCAGATGGCCTTTTTTGTCAAGGAAGCCGAAGTCAACGCCCCATGTGTCGATACCAATGGACGCGATATCGCGGTCATCGCTGTTCGAGCAATTGCGAATGGAAGTCTTGATCTCGTGCAAGATGCGGATAATGTCCCAAGTGAACTGACCCGCAACCATAACGGGTTCATTCGGGAAACGGTGGTTTTCTTCAAGCGTAATGCGCTTACCGTCGAATGTGCCGACGATACCGCGGCCGCTGGAAGCGCCAAGGTCAATGGCAAGCATTTTGAGTTTCTTCATTGAAAAATTCCTCCGAAAAATTTTTGTATATATTTTTATTATTTTTTCACATCAAACAGTTAGTTACTCTACTGAAACACCCCATTCGGGATCCCAAAGGGATTGTTCCCTTTGGCAGGGTGCGGGGCAGAGCCCTGTGAAAAGAGCCTCATCATTTCAGCTCTACGATGGAAACGCCCGTGTCGCCCTCGCCCCAAGAGCCGATGCGAACGGAAGCTACGCGCGCATCGCGTCTGAGAAAGTCGGAAACGGCTTTTCGAAGTGCGCCCGTGCCCTTGCCGTGAATGACGCGAAGCGTTTTTACACCCGCGCGTCTGGCATCGTCGATATATTTATCGAGCATAAAACAAGCGTCATCGCCGTACTCGCCGCGCAGGTCAATCTCGGGATTGAATTCCGCGATCACGCGCTCGGCGGCTTTCTTGGCAGAATCTTTTTTGCCGTTTTTATCGGTGAACGTGACCTTCACGCCGTCGATCAGCATGAGGTTTTTGATATTTGTTTTCGTTTTGATGATACCCGCCTGCACCTGCACGTTGCCGCTCTTGTCGGGATCGCCGAGCAGTACGCCCTTTTGTCCGATGGAAACGAGAATAACTTCATCGCCCTTTTTCAGCGGTCGGGGCAATTCATAATTTTCCACGGTCTTGGGATCGACGGGATCGAGATTGTCGCTGTTTTCTTTGAGGTGAAGCTTGATGTCGCGCTTAGCGGCTTCGAGAGATTTTGCGAGATTTTCACTTTCTCTCTCTTTTTTCACCTTTTCGAGTTCCGCAAAGATAAATTCGCTGGAAAGTTTTGCGCTTTCCACCATGCGAACGGCGGTGGCTCTGGCTTTTTCCAGTTCTTTTTCCGCTTCTTTTTCGCGTTTCGCTACGAAATCGTCCATTTCGGCTTTTTCACGTCTGGCTTGCGCAAGAAGCATTTCCGCTTCGGTCTTTGCCATCTCCATTTCGATGCGCTCTTTTTCAAGGCGCTCGATGACGGCTTCAAAGCGGCGATTTTCGCCCGAAACGTAGCTTTCCGCGCGTTCAATGATCGCAGCGGGAAGTCCAAGCTTTTGGGAAATGGCAAATGCATTGGATTTGCCGGGGGTGCCGATGATGAGCTTGTACGTCGGACGAAGCGTGTTTACGTCAAATTCACAAGAAGCGTTGCAAACGCCTTCGGTATCCAGCGCATAGCTTTTCAGCTCGGCATAGTGGGTGGTCGCAGCACAAAGCGCGTTCTTTTCACGCACCGCTTCCAAAATGGAAACGGCAAGCGCCGCACCCTCAACGGGGTCTGTACCTGCACCGACTTCGTCGAAAAGGACAAGTGAGCGACTCTCAATGGAAGCAAGCATCTCGACGATATGCACCATGTGCGAGGAGAATGTGGAGAGCGATTGTTCAATGCTCTGTTCATCGCCGATATCGGCGAGAATATCGTCAAAAATGCACATGATCGAGCCGTCTGCCGCAGGGATATGGAGTCCCGACTGCGTCATGATGGCAAAAAGACCGATCGTTTTAAGCGTAACCGTTTTACCGCCCGTGTTCGGACCCGTGATCACAAGCGTATCAAACGCTTTACCGAGAGAAACGGTGATCGGCACGACTTTATCCGAGAGAATGAGGGGGTGACGCGCACGGGAGAGGAAAAGCTCCTTCGCCGCCGAAATGTCGGGAGCGATCGCGTCCATCTTAAAGGAAAGCTGGCTCTTGCCGAAAATGAAGGCAAGAAGCGTCAGATTGCGATAGTTTTCAAGGATCGTGCCACCTGCGTTTGCAATATCGGCAGAAAGCTCGGAGAGGATACGCTCGATCTCATCGGCTTCCATGCGCTCAAGCAGGCGAAGCTCGTTGTTGGCTTCAACAACGGAAAGCGGCTCGATAAAGAGTGTGGCACCCGAAGCGGAGGTATCGTGAACAAGACCTTTGATCTCGTTTTTGTATTCCTGCTTGACGGGGATTACGTATCTGCCGTCACGCATGGTAACGATCTGCTCCTGCAGATACTTGGAATAGGTGCCGCCCGTGATGTATTTTTGAAGCGATTCACGGATACGGTTATTCTCCGTTCGCATGCGGCGGCGGATATCATAAAGCTTATCGCTCGCCATGTCGGAGACGGTTTCTTCGTTTTCAATGCATTTTGCGATCTTGTCTTCCAGATATTTATTGGGAGCAAGACGGCCAAAATATTCGTCAAGGATCGTTTCCGCGGTGTGATCGGCATTGCGGTATTCCCCAACCGCACGAGCGGCGGAAAGCGCACGTCCCACAGCAAGGATCTCACCGATGTTCAAAACAGCGCCTTTATCGGCGCGTTCCACAGAGGCGGAAATGTCGGTGATGCCGTAAAAGGGCGGCATACCTTTTGTGACCTGCATATCCTTTGCCGCTTGCGTTTCACTGAGCATACGGCGCACGGTCTGAATGGCGCGCGAGGGACGAACGGCAAGCGCCAATGCCTTTGCCCCTTCTGTAGGGCAGACGGCGGCGAGCATTTCGCGGATCTTATCAAATTCGAGCGTGACGATCGCTCTGTCAAATTTCTTTTCCTGGTTCGTTTTCATTCTTTACTTCTTCGTTTGGTTCTTCTTTTTCTTCCTCGTCATCGAGGCTCACAAATTCAAGCTTTGGCATCGCGCGTTTTTCCATCGGTTCTCTTTTGAGAAGATCATATCTGAATTTTCGGCAGACAAAATCTTCTTCCACCTCACCGCGCTTTTCACAGACGTATTTAATATTTTCTCCGTTTTCATCAGGGGCTTCGGAACAAAACTCGCACAGCGCACAGACACGCACGTAATCCTCTTCCTCTTTTTTGCAAAACAGACCTTTCACCTTTTCGATGAGCTTTTTGATGATGTTCACGGGCATTTCCCCCTTTCACGGAAACAAAAAACGAGGGCAAAACCGTTCGTTTTTGATACTTTTTATTTTTAGGCAGTCTTTCACATTTATATTATACAGCATTCCTTTCACTTTTTCCACACTTTTTTGAAAAAAATTCACAATCTTTGTGCTTTTTCTGACCGGAAAAAGCACTTTTACAGCAGATATGCGCAAAGAAAAGAAAAAACACCGCAAAGCACCCCCACCCAAAGCTTTCCCAAAAAATATTTTTTCATGGAGATCTCTGCCGCCTCTGCTCTGTCCGCCGCCTGCATCATGACGGAAATGCCGCCAAAACCGAGAAAAAATCCCACGAGCCCCACGCAAACGGAAGGAGGAAAGAGTTTCTGCCCACAAAGGGTGGAAAGTCCGCCCGATATCTCCAAAAAACTGCCGAGCAATGATAAAAATATACGGTTCTCTCCCCCGAAAACAAACGAAAGCGAGAAAGAAAACACCGAAAAAAACACCACAAAGCCCGAAACAAAAACCATCGCAAGTGCGCCTTCACCCACTGCGCTTGTCAAGACCGAGGAAAAAGATGCTTTTTTCACAAAAGCGTTCTCCCCCGTTCGCAAAAGGTGCCGTCTTCGCTCTGCTGACAAAAAAAGTGCGGTGACCGTCGCCGCCGTTTGCGAAAAAAGCAGAAGCGCGCCGACCTTTACCGAGCCGAAAAAAGCACCGCCCACCGTCCCCACCACGAAGGACGCACCTGCGCCGTTGCAAAAGGGCATCAAGTCCTCCGCCTCCTGCCGTTCCATCTCACCGCGGCGCACAAGATCGGCAAGCACCGCCGCGCCAACGGGAAATCCCGAAAAAAGTCCGATCAAAACGGCGGAAAGCCCCGCTCTCGAAATGCCAAACAAACGGCAAACGCCACCGATGGGAAGTCTTGTTAAAAAGCCTGTGAAATTTGCACCGACGAGCAATTTCGCGCCGACGGCAAAAACGAAAAGCGACGGGATCACCGCCTCGGCGCAAAGAAACAGCGCCGCTCTTGCCGCTTCCGCCGTTTGCGTGGGATTTCGCAAAGAAAAAACCATCAGCCATGCCGCGATCCCCCACAGAAAAACCATATCCCACCTTTGTTTTATTGCGTCCACCTCCCGCATATAGTTAATATCAAATATATGCAAAAATGCCATGCAATATGGCACGAGAAAGGAAGCGGCTGTCAGCTTCACAGCCCACGGTATCCTCTGATGAAAAGAGAAAAAAACACAAAAAAAGCACCTCGCACACCGCCCACACCCCTTTTACCGCCCGAAACGCTGGAGATCGCGGGGCGGCGTGAGGTTTTCATCGACGGCGTTTGCGGTATCGCCGCCTATTCGAATGAGCTCGTTCGCATACGCACAAAATGCGGCTTTGTCGCCGTTTCGGGACTTTCTCTCACGCTTTGTTGGTCGGGAGAAAAACGGCTTCTTTTGCGCGGTCACGTGCAAAGCGTCACGTTTGAGCCGAAAAAACGGCAAGGAGGCGCATGATGAGTCTATCTTCTTTTATGAGAAGCGCTTACCGTATCCGCATTGATGCGGCTGACGGAGATCGCGCCTTGGATTTTCTTGTTTCGCATGATATTCCCTTTCACGGCTTGCGCACAGACGGTGAGATGCTATCCTTTCAGCTTTATCCGCCTTACTACAAAGAATATCTTCGTCTGCGCGGAGAAGAACGCTTTGCAGGAGAAAAGCATAAACGTCTTGGCATCATGGCTTTCTTAACAAAATATCGCAAACGAACAGGCTTTTTCGTGGGCATGCTCCTCGCGGCGGCGCTGCTTATCACGTCTTCTTTTTTCATTTGGGATATCAACGTGACGGGAAACGAATGCGTTTCCGAAAAGGATATCCGCATAGCCCTTGAAAACCGCGGATTCATGCTCGGCACGTTTATTCCCTCCCTCGATAAAGAACTCATCGAAAAACAAGTCCTTCTGGACGTGGACGGTCTTTCGTGGATCAGCATCAACCTCCGCGGAACGGTGGCAAACGTGGAAGTGCGAGAGCGGATCGCTGAAACCGAAACGCTGGATACGCAATCGCCCTCCAACCTTATCGCAAAGCTTGACGGACAGATCACGGCGCTGGAGGTGACGGGCGGTGTCGCTGCCGTGAAAACAGGACAGATCGTGAAAAAAGGAGATCTGCTCGTCAGTGGGATCATCGACTCCAACGCGCTTGGCTATCGGCTTGTGAGGGCAAGAGGAGAGGTCTATGCCGCCGTCACGCTCGCCTATCACATTGAAATTCCGTATGAAATCACGGAAAAAGTTTACACGGGGGTGTTTTCCACAAAAAAAGATGTAAAATTTTTCTCAAAAACGATAAAACTTTTCGGAAAAGATAGCATTTCACCCTCAAGTTGTGATAAAATAGAGGTAGAAAGAAGAATCTATCTTTTTGATAGGATTGCGCTCCCGATCTTCGTCGTGGAAACCACCTATTCCGAATATGAAATGCAGACGAAAACGCTCACGCAAAAGGAAGCGATCGCCCTCGCTTACGAAGAATTGCATCGAAGGTGTGATGAAACGCTGGAAGATGCAGAGATCCTTGCCAGACGCACCGCGTTTGATTTTGAAGGCGCCGCGCTCGTGATGACAGAGGAAGTGGACTGTGTCATCAACATTGCCGAGGAGGTCAAGGTGGAAACAGGAGCGTGACGGAGAGGGCATTTTCAGCTTATCGCAATAACCCTCTCAGTCGCTTGAAAGCGACAGCTCTCCCTCAGGGCGAGCCGTTAAAACGCAGGTTTGCAGAAAAACAAATAAATTATTTGCACAAAATAAAGCCAGAACACCAAAACGCGTTTCTTTTGCGAGCTTTTCTTTTCGCAAAGAAAAGCGAAAGGAGGAAAAATGTACGAAAAAATCTTGCTGACAAAGACCGCTGAGCAGACCGCGAACATCTTCGGCAATTTTGACCGCAATATCACCATTATCGAAAAATCCTTTGGCGTGGACATCACCAACCGTGACACCGAAAAAACGCTCGGTGACGCGATCGTTGTGCGCGCGGAAAACGAAGAAAACGTGCAAAACGCTTTTGCCGCGCTGGAATATCTGCGCAACATGGCAGAAATGGGCACAAATCTTAACGAACAAAGCGTGGAATACGTCGTTTCCATGGTCAAAAGCGGCGAAAAACTGGAAACCTTCGGTGACGATTGCATCTGCGTGACGACCAAAGGCAAGCCTATCAAAGCAAAGACCATCGGTCAGAAAAAATATATCGACGCGATCAAAAAGAACACCATCGTGCTTGGTATCGGCCCCGCAGGTACGGGCAAAACGTTCCTTGCCGTGGCGGCGGCATCCACCGCACTGCGCAACAAGGAGATCTCCCGCATCATTTTGACACGTCCTGCCGTGGAAGCAGGTGAAAAGCTCGGCTTTTTGCCCGGTGACCTGCAAACCAAAATTGATCCATATCTGCGCCCGCTCCATGACGCACTTTTTGAGATGCTCGGTGCGGAAACCTATCAAAAACACATCGAACGCGGCACCATCGAGATCGCACCTCTTGCTTATATGCGTGGCAGAACCCTTGATGACAGCTTTATCATTCTCGATGAAGCACAGAACACCACCCCCGAACAGATGAAAATGTTCCTCACCCGACTTGGCTTCAATTCCAAAGCCGTCGTTACGGGTGATATCACACAGACTGACCTTCCTTCCGGCACACGAAGCGGTCTTGTGGAAGCCATGAAGATCCTTCGTGGTATTGAAGGGATCGAAATCCACGAATTTACCGAACGCGACGTCGTTCGTCATAAGCTCGTACAAAGAATCATTCTCGCATATGAAAAATATGAAAGAGAAAAGAAAGCAAAAACAGAAAAATACCGCATCGCGGGGAAAGGCAACGTCGGAAAAGACACGAAATGAAAAACAAAATCTATTTCACAAACAAGCAAGACAAAATCAAAATCACCTTCGGAATCCGTTCGCTGATCAAAAAGGCGATCCTCGCGACGCTGAAAGAAGAAGATTTTCCTGCGGCGGCTGAAGTTTCCGTCAGCTTCGTCGACAATGCGGAAATTCATGAACTCAACCGCGAATACCGCGAAAAAGACAGGCCGACAGACGTTCTCTCCTTCCCGATGTGGGAAGCAGA
This sequence comes from uncultured Lachnospiraceae bacterium, assembly GCA_964466625.1. Taxonomy (GTDB): domain Bacteria; phylum Bacillota; class Clostridia; order Oscillospirales; family CAG-272; genus QALR01. Next base: position 14,217 of record CAYXQF010000025.1, read on the forward strand.
AGACATTGAAGAAGGCAACTACGAAGACGGTCACGCCGTGATGCTCGGTGACATCGTGCTTTCCGTGGAAAAGGCACAAGCACAAGCTGAAGAATATGGTCACAGTCTTCGCCGTGAGCTCGCATTTCTCTCCGTCCATTCCACGCTGCATTTGCTTGGCTATGATCATGAAACCTCCGAAGAGGACGATAAATACATGAATGAAAAGCAGGAAGAGATCCTCATAAAGATCGGTGTACCGAGAAAATAAATCTCTCACAATTCCCTTTTCAAACGAATCTACGTAAAAATGAAAGACAAGGAAATAAAATTATGACAAAAAATCTTTTTGCCGCTCTCATCGGCAGACCGAACGTTGGCAAATCCACACTTCTCAACAGCATTCTCGGTGAACACGTTTCCATCGTGTCCCCCAAGCCTCAGACCACCCGTACCAAGATTACGGGTATTTACACCAAAGAGGAAACCCAGTACGTTTTCATTGACACCCCCGGTATTCACAAGCCCAAGGATAAGCTCGGCTCTTACATGATGAAGGTTGCTGACGGTGCGGCAGCGGACGTGGATATCGTCCTTCTTCTCGTGGAAGCAGGCGACCGTGTCGGTCCCGTGGAAACAGAGCTTCTTCGCCGTTTTGACGGTTACGGTGTTCCTACTGTTCTCATCATCAACAAAACAGACATCAGTAACGCACGCGAAATCGGTGACACCATTGCCCGTTTTGCAGAGCATCACACCTTTGACGCCGTGATCCCGATCTCCGCGAAAAACGGCACGGGTGTGGACATCATCTTCGAAGAGATCGAAAAATTCGCCATCGAAGGTCCTTGGTTCTTCCCCGACGACATCATCACTGATCAGCCTGAACGTGTAATTGCTTCCGAGATCATTCGTGAAAAGCTTCTCAACGCACTCGGCAATGAAATTCCCCACGGCACCGCCGTTGTCATTGAAAGCTTCAAGGAAAAGAAAGATCTCATCTCCATTCGCGCGGAAATCTTCTGCGAAAAGGCTTCTCACAAACCGATCATCATCGGCAAACACGGTGACATGCTTAAAAAGATCGGCTCCTTCGCGCGCGAAGACATGGAACGCTTCTTCGGCACGAAAGTCTTCCTCGATCTTTGGGTCAAGATCAAAGAAAACTGGCGTGAAAGCACCGCAACGATTGCAAACTTCGGCTTCAAAGAAGAATAACCTACTTTCTTCTTTGCGAAAAGAAGAAAGTAGGCAAAGAAGAAACGAATCGTTTCCCTCGGAATTCATTTTGTGAAAATGAAAACATCAACTTTTCTCTTTTTGAAAGAGAAAAGTTATAAAAGAAAGGAGAACGCCTGTTATGGTGGAAAATATATCGGGCGTGATCCTCAGAGAAACGCCCATTGGAGAATCCGACAAAATGATGACCGTGCTCACCGCGAAGTACGGTCGCATTTCTGTATATGCAAGAGGTGCAAAACGACTGAAAAGTCCGCTTTTTTCCGCCGCCCAGCTTTTTTCCTATTCGGAAATGACCGTTTCCAAGACAAACAGCGCCTATAATCTGCGCACAGCGGACCTGATCGAAAGCTTTTATCATATCCGTGATACGCTCGAGGGAGCGGCGCTTGCAGGATATATCGCAGACATTGCCGCGGATATTGCTGTGGAAGGTGCTGATGAAACCGCGCTCATGCGTCTGGTGTTGAACTGCTTTCATGCGATCGCCACGGGCAAAAAGCCGCTTGATCAGATCAAAGCGGTCTTTGAACTGCGTGCGGCGGCAGAAACAGGCTTTTTGCCAAACCTCGTCGCTTGCGAAGGTTGCGGCAAAAGCGAATTGGAAACGTATTATTTTGATATCGCAAGCGGCATTTTCCGTTGCGAAAGCTGTTTTCGAGAAGCTTCTCGTCATTTGGAATATCTGGCAAATCTGCAAAATGAAAACGAGAGCATCTATCCCACGGGACAGCTGATCGCACTTCTTTCCCCATCTGTGTTTGTGGCGATGCGCTATGCACTTTACGCAAAGATCGAACGTATTTTTGCTTTTGAACTGAAAGACGAAGCGCTTTCGGATTTTGCTTCCGTTTGCGAAAAATATCTGCTGTGCCATCTGGAAAGAAGCTTTGCCACACTGGATTTTTATAAAACCGTAAAAACACCTATACAAAAGAAAAAGGAGTCCCCATGACACCCACACAGATTTTGTTGTTATGTGCCGCCGCACTGCTTACTTTGG